>NZ_BAAHYK010000033.1:0-72784 GCF_054657595.1 Desulfocicer niacini | reverse complement strand
TTAAGTAATTACCCGACAAGAAATAACGGCCTTGATTATAACATCGGCCAGTTGAAACCAATTATTTGGCATCTGAAAATAAATCATGTAATTTCAGTGCTTAATATTGACCCTTGGCGCATATACATGGCATAGTAATGCCATTTTTGAAGTGTCCACATGCTACGCATTAGGCGTAAAAATTCACTGAATTATTTAATCACAGCACCTTTGGAGGAAAATCAATGAAAATTGTGAACGGCGATTTGATCAAACTGGCCATGGAAGGTAAATTTGATGTTATCATCCACGGCTGTAATTGCTTTTGCGCCATGGGCGCAGGTATTGCCAGATCCATCAAAATGCAATTTCCAGAAGCCTTTCAGGCAGATCTGGCCACTGAAAAAGGAGATCGGTCCAAATTGGGTGCTTTTTCCCAGGCGAACTTTGTGCAAAATGGACATGAGCTTGCCGTCATCAATGCCTATACCCAGTTCCATTACAGTGGCAAAGAGGTTCTTGCCGATTATGATGCCATCAGAAGTGTCTTTAAAAAATTAAAAGCCCAATTTTCCGGAAAAAGATTTGGATTTCCCCTGATTGGTGCAGGGCTGGCCGGGGGGGACTGGCAGGTTATTTCCGAAATAATAAACCAGGAGTTGCAGGGCGAAGATTTTACCCTGGTCAAATATCTCAGGGATTGATAAGGGGCATTCGAAAATTGAAAAGCATGCTTCAGATCAATCCAGTGCTTCTTTCAGCCACAGCATCTTCCCAGAATGCGTTGATAAATATTATTCTGATTTTGATATTTAGGGAAAATAGCTTGAACCGGGGTGTTCATTGCCCCGGTTACAGGACGACTTCATTCTTTAACCAACAGGTTTGTTCAGAACAATCCAGAACCCTGTTTCATCATCAATGAGTTGATATGCGCTGCAATTTAGTTCCAGAAACATCTCCTGGAAACGCTTGATGCCGTCATCGCCGGTTTTTTTCTTTGCATAGCAATCCCATGTCGGGTCCACTTTTGCCATGTCTCGAATCACCTGTTTTTTGAGTTCACGGCTTCCAAATCCGCCGCCGATATAGGTGGCGCCACCCGGGGAAAGCACTCTGTAAATCTCGCTAAAGGCATCCTTTAAATCCTTCCAGAAAAACATGGAACCCCGGCTGACGATGAGATCCACCTGGTTGTCTTCAAAGGGCATGGCGTGAACGTCTCCGGCCATGGTGATAATCCGGTGGGTCAGATGGGCCTGCTCTATATTTTTCATGGCGATTTGTCGCGAATCTTCTGAAAAATCAAAGGCAATGACTTCCATCTGGGGGGCTTCTTTAGCCATGGCCATGGCCAGCATGCCGGGTCCGCTTCCCAGATCCAGGCATTTCCCTTGGCAAATTCCGGTAACGGCCATTGCATTCTTTGCAATCACCGGATAAATGGGGCTGAACACTGTTTTGGCAATTTGGTCCATTTTAATGGCACCCTTTTTATCAAAGGTTGCTTCTTTGGTCTGGGTCCAGTTCTTTTCCATGGGGATCTCCTTTTTTACTATTCATTTAATGACTTACTATGGCCTGGTTTTTTTTATGTTGCCGTGGAAAATCATGAAAATCACCTCCATTGAATGGCATTTGATAGAAGGTTTGATAGAAATCCTCTGCCTCTTTTTGAAGGTCAAAAGTGAAGATGTCAGGATGAATAATATTGGCCAGGGCCATCAGTCCCAATATCCAATCGGGGTTTGTGGAAATGCGAAAGGGGTGGAGGTGAAAGATTTTCTTTTCCCTCACTGCCGGTACGTCCAGACCATTTTGGGTGCAATGGGAGATAAAATCCCGATTCGGCCAGGCCGCGCCATCGGAAACAATTATGATTTCGGGGGCCAGCTGGCAAAAGGCCTCCGGTGTGATGGTGATGCCGGGCCGGCTTTCCCTATCAATAAGGCGGTTTGTCAAACGGCCCCCGGCCGCTTCTATCAGCCGGGATTCCATTTTTTCCGGAAACATGGCAATGAGGGGATGGCCAAGTGTTGCATAAACAGCGGGGCGCTTTATTTCTTGGGTTTTTTCCTTGATGTAGGCCACCCGGGTGCCCACATATTGCCGGTATGCCTTTGCATTCTTTTTTCTATCGATCAATGTGGCAAAATAATCCATTGTATCAAAATAGGCGTCGATGTGGTTCAGGCGTTCATATAACTCTTTGATAACCCCTTCTTTAATGACCCGGAGCATCGTTGCATCCAATTGGGTTTTGTCCGTAACTCCCAGTACGTTCAACAGGGATTGAACCATGTCCAAAGCATTGATGGTCCGGTATCCACCGAAATATCCGGTCTCACGGACCTGGTTGTCATGGATTTTTCCTTGGATCGGCAGTTGAAATCCGCAAACACAGCGACCCTGGGGAAGGTGCCGGAAAAGGTTGGAACACATGGGGCCGAAAAATCCCCGCTCCATGATTGCTGCTTCGCAATTCGGACAATAGCTGTTGAGATAATCGGTTCCAGGGGTATTGAAAAGATATACGTGGTCCAGTGTACCTCGCAACTGCTCGCAGACGGTTTCCGCCTCCATGACACTGGGTTCCATATCGATTGTTGCCTTTCCAAAGGGGATGAAGCGCATGACCTGGAAGGGAATTTTTTTTGAAAGGGAGGCAATGAATTCGCCTGCTTTTTTGAGTTCTTCTTCCTGATGCTTCCGGAAAATGGCAGATATTTCAAAATAGACCTTATTCTGGTGAAGCAATTTGATGTTTCGCAATATCGGGGCAATGTCCGTGATCCCGCAATTTTCATAGGCGCTTGGGCTCATTCCTTTGAGTCCCAGATTTACAAAATCCAGGTGGGGGATCAATCCTTCCAGGGCCCATTGGGTCATATAACCATTGGTTGAACACCCGGCCAGCAGCCCTTTTTCCCTGGCCATTTTAGCCAGCCTTTTAAAGGTAAAATAGGAGACCGTAGGTTCGTTAAAACAGAATATTACACCGATGCAGTTAAGTGACAGGGCCTTCTGGATAACCTCTTCGGGGGTCATCTCCTGGAATTGGCCTTCAATGGCACCCAAATGGTCCGTCAATATTTTCGAGACACATCCCTGGCATTTGAAATTACAGCCCACGGTGCAGACCTGGAGAAAAATGCCCCTGGGGTGATAATGAACCATGGGCATGGATTCAATGGCCGTGTCCACAGCAGCAAGATATCTGTCGGGGTATCGTTCCTGGATTTTAGAGCCACTACAGGTATACATGCCGCATTGGCCCAGACCCTTTTCTTTTATGGTACAGTTTATTTCGCAAATATTACATTTTATTGAAATTTCTTTTCGGGCTTGGTAAATATTCGGGTAATTCTTTCCAGTCCCCATCGTCGTTCTCCCAATATTGTCTCCGGTTGTCGGTGGTCTGCAGATCCGTTGCCATTTGGTCAATATGCTGCTTTTTGTACTTTATAACCGATATTTGACGTTTATAAATGTCATCAATAAGGATGTGCATATACTATATGTATGTTAAAGCTGTCAATAGTTGCTTTTAAAATTGGGGGGTGTTGAGAATTCCGACAGGCCTGAAACAGAAATAGGGTAGAATTCCAACGTGTGCAGTTAGTAAGTATTTCCAGCATTTGGCCAGACAAATAGATCAAATATAGCCTTCATTCTTGTATAGTCAGATTATTTGACTCCACCCCGACGGGAGGACACGGACCTGCCTCATTTTTTCATGCTGTATAACGTGTAAAACTGGAACCTTATTCTGGTTTGCCTGGACCGCCTATTGAGCATTTCTATCTCAGCTATAGAATTCATGAGAACTAACGATTTGCCATAATGATTTTCTCCCAGGTAGTATGCTGAACCATGTCACGTATGAAAGCACCCCATTTAAAAATCAAAAAAAGAGAGATTAACATGAAAAAATTTGTTTTGATCATTGCAGCTTCTTTTCTCATTGCTGCTACGGCCCTGGCTTCAGATTACAATTTTATATCCCCGGAAAAGACAAAAAACTGGATTGAAACCCAAGCTCCAGTCACCATTGTGGATATCCAGGCCAAGGAAGAGTTCGAGTCCCACCACCTGCCTGGTTCTATAGCCACCTATGCCTTTCCAGTTAAAAGCGATGCGGAAAAGGCACGGATTGATGATGCTGTGACGGTATCCATATCTAAAGGGGCACCTGTCATAGTGGTCTGTCCCCGGGGCCGAAGTGGTGCCAAGCGCTGCTATGATTACATGAAATCCCAAAATGTGCCTGAAGACAAATTGCTTATTCTGAAAGGCGGGATAGCCGATTGGCCCTACAAGGACCTTCTAAAATCTGGCAAATAAGGCCATTGCCTGGGTAAAAACGGGATGCGGGCATCCTTCACATGACCAGTCTTTTGGGAAAAAGCCTCTGAAAATGGGGAATGCCTTAAGAAAGTGTAAAGTGCTTTTTAAGAAGGCCGGGTTCGCAATCCTGCTCAGTCGAAACGCAAAAGATGTCAAGCAAGTTGTCGTCTAAATTTACAAAAATCAAGTAAAAAATATCAATGGAAAAGGAGTGGATATGGCTAAAATGATGCGTACACTGACCATAATTGCCATGGGACTGGTAATGGGGCTTGGAATAATGACCAAAATTCCAGATGCCTGTGCCAGCAATGAAAATTTGCTGGAAACCATTGGCAAAACAGGTGAGGTGCATATGGGGTTCAGGGAAGGTTCGGTTCCCTTTGGTTTTATTAATGAAAATGGGGAGTGGGGCGGTTTTGGGCTGGACCTGGGAAGCGTGGTGGTCAAGGATCTTGAGAAAAAATTCAATAAACCCATCAAACTGATAAAACATCCCATGAATCCCAAAACAAGAATCACAATGGTGACTAACGGAGTGGTGGCCATGGGTATCGGTTCCACCACCATTACCCTTGCCCGGGAAGAGGTGGTGGATTTCAGCCTACCTTATTTCCTTACCGGAACCCGGCTTCTGGTTCCGAAAGATAGTGATATAAAAGAATTTTCCGATATCGGCGGAAAACGGGTGGGTATGGGAAGCGGTTCAACTGCCAATATCAAGGGACTGGACATGGCCATTGCCCAGGGTCTTATCAAGCCTGCCTGCCAAAAAATGCTTTTTGAAGAACACAACAAGGGCTTTCTGGCCCTGCAGCAGGGAAAGATTGATGCCTATTTTACCGATGCCAGCCAATTGGCAGGGATGCGTGCCAAGGCAAAGACGCCCCAAGACTGGAAAATCGTAGGCAAATACCTGACTTATGAACCCTACGGATTTATTCTTCCCGAAGGCCAGGGTGAATGGCGGGATTTTGTCAATGCGTCTCTGGTGCATATGATCAAGGACGGAACTTTTGAAGCATTATACACAAAATGGTTCGGCCCGGAAGGAGTGGTTCCCCTTCCCATGACTGCCGAATATAAGGTGCTGCTCAACGCCCTTAGTTACCCGGAATAAACCGGGCATTCGGTGGGTTTTTAATTTTTATGCTTAACTATACCTTTGACTGGTCCGTTTTGTGGCAGCAGCCATACGGGACAATGATGCTCAGAGGAATCTGGACTACCCTGACCTTGTCCCTGGCGGCATGGTGCCTGGCTGTGGTGGTGGGAATGGTTGTCGCTGCCTTCAGAATTGCCCCCGGAAAAGGATTAAAGATTCTGGGCCTGGGCTATGTTCTGGTGTTCAGGAATATTCCCTTTCTGGTCCAGCTTTTTTTCTGGTATTTTGCCGCCCCCCTTATACTGCCTAAAGCGGGCCAGTCGTGGCTTTATGATAATGTGCCTGACTATGCATATTGGTGCAGCATCGTGGGGCTGGGGTTGTATACGGCATCCCGGGTGGCCGAGCAATTCAGGTCCGGGCTGCTGTCCATCCCCCGGGATCAGTACCGGGCCGCCTATGCCACGGGGCTCAAACCGCAACAGGTTTACCTGCATGTCATCCTTCCCCATGCCTTTCGGATTATTATCCCCTCGTTTACCACGGAATTTCTTACCTGCTTTAAAAATTCCGCCCTGGCCATGACCATCGGGGTCATGGAAATCACCCACACTGCTTATATCATAGATTCCTTTACCTGGCATGGCCTGGAGACCACCACTGCCGCAAGTTTATGCTATCTTGCCATTGCCCAGACAGTCGCTCTGGGAATGTGGCAGGTGGAAAAACGTATGGGCATTGTTGGTTTAATTAAGAGAGGTGGATGAGCGTGGATTTTTCAGTTATATCAGATAATCTGCAATACATGGCCGGTGGGCTGTGGCTTACCTTTGAAATTGCTCTGATGGCCATTGGCGGCGGCCTTGTCTGGGGAGTGGTTCTTGGTCTGGGGCGCCTGTCTTCCAACCGGTTTATCTACTACGCTGCCAGCCTTTATGTTCATTTTTTCAGGGGAATTCCCTTGATTCTGGTGATCTTCTGGATCTATTTCCTGTTACCCGTGATTGTGGGGAAATCCCTTGGTGAACTGCCTGCGGTTGTCCTCTCTTTTATCCTTTACGAGGCATCTTATTTTGCCGAAATCGTTCGATCGGGGATACAGTCCGTTTCCAGAGAACAGCACTGTGCCGGTCTGGCAACAGGCCTGCGGCCAGGGCAGCTGGCCAGGTATATTATTTTGCCCCAGGCATTGCGTAATATGCTTCCCTCATTGGTCAACCATGTCGTGGTGGTGTTCCAGGACACCTCCCTTGCCTATGTCATCGGGCTTCGGGAATTTTTACGCCGGGTCAACCTGGTGGATGCCCGGGAGGCCCGGTCAATAGAACTCTATCTGTTTGCCGGTATGGTTTATTTTATTTTTTGCTCCATCGGCACATTTGCCGGTCATCGCCTTGAAATAAAATTTCGGGCCAAGGGAAGTTCCCATGATTGAAATAAAAAATGTAAGCCTCTGGTATTCCCATGAATACCAAGCTCTGAAAGATGTATGTTTGACCATTGAACGTGGCCGTACCTTGGTCATTTGTGGCCCCAGTGGATCAGGGAAAAGCACCCTTCTCAGGTGCATCAACGGTCTGGAACGATTCCAGGCCGGGGAAGTTTTTGTGGATGGTATCCCGGTCCAGGGTAGAACGACAGATATTTATGCACTTCGCTCCCGCATTGGAATGGTCTTCCAGCATTTTGAACTCTACCCCCATAAAACAATACTGGAGAACCTCATTCTGGCGCCCATCAAGGTCCATAAAATGTCCAGGGCTGGCGCTGAACAAAAGGGGATGGCGCTGCTTGAGCGGGTGGGCATTCTTGATCAGGCTTCCAAATTTCCGGCCCAGCTTTCGGGAGGGCAGCAGCAACGGGCTGCCATTGCCCGGGCCCTGGCCATGGATCCTTTGGTCATGCTTTTTGACGAACCCACCTCTGCCCTGGACCCGGAGATGATTAGAGAGGTCCTTGAGGTGATGGCCAATCTGGCCAAAGAGGGGATGACCATGGTCGTGGTGACCCATGAAATGGGATTTGCACGCCAGGTGGCCGATGAAATTATGTTCATGGATAAAGGTAGTATTGTGGAAAAAAATCATACCCATGCATTTTTCAACCATCCGGTCCATGAAAGGACCCGGCAGTTTTTGGGCAAAATCCTCAATTATCAAACTTGAATAGTTGAAAGAATCGAACAACCCCATAGATAAGCCTCCGGGGGTGGGCATTATTGGCGGGTCTGATACTCTCTGCCACTGCCTTATTTCAGGGCCTGCGTCCACCCGTAGTGGAAAATTATGAGGTGAGCCTTCCCAACCTGCCCCATGAAATGGATGGAACCGTTATCATGGGTCTGTCTGATCTTCACCTGGGGTCCCAGATAGACAAAGACTGGCTGGCGGCCCGCATGGCCCAGGTCCAGGCAGAAAATCCCGATTTTGTGGTCTTGCTGGGTGATATTTTTGAAGGG
The DNA here is from genome assembly GCF_054657595.1 of Desulfocicer niacini. NCBI lineage: Bacteria > Pseudomonadati > Thermodesulfobacteriota > Desulfobacteria > Desulfobacterales > Desulfobacteraceae > Desulfocicer > Desulfocicer niacini. The sequence continues at coordinate 64,895 of NZ_BAAHYK010000033.1, read as the reverse complement.
CATGGCGAGTCTGAAAGATCATCCACCGGGTGCAGTTATCATTCTTTCACACAGCCCGTTACAGGCTGAAACAGCAGCCAGGGACGGTGCAGGGCTGATGCTCTCTGGCCACACCTATGGTGGACAGATATGGCCCTTTGAATATCTGGTCAAAAGACGATATCCCCTGATGAAGGGTCTTTATGTTGTGGAAGGCATGATTACCATCGTATGCAGGGGCACAGGAATATGGAGACCACGCATGCGGCTGTGGCCATCTGGCGAGATTCTCAGGCTAACACTTCGAAGCGATTAATGGACTTGAAATTGGGAAAGTTATCGTTGAATTGCTCTTTGGTACAGCAATATTCTCAATTAATGCCAGGGACAGCTTATTTTTTCCAGAAAATTGCTGCCTTCATTGAGCATCACCCCCAGCAGACTCATGCCAAAAATTCCCACAAACATGGCGTTAAAATCCAGCTGGCCCCAGGCATCCATGATCAAATATCCCAGGCCTTCATTGGTGGCAAAGGATTCAACAAAAAACAGGACCGCCACACTGACCCCTGAATTCAGGCGAAGGGCAGTAAAGCCGTGGGGAAGTGCGGCAGGAAGATATCCTTCCCAAAACAATTGCCATTTATTGGCCCCAAGGGATCGAATGGAATCAAGGAGTTGTGGTTGAATCCCCCGGACCCCGTCCCTGGTGGCCACCAATACCTGATATCCCAGAATCAGGCTGATGATGGTGATTTTGGAGAGATCCCCCAGCCCGAACAACAGCAGAACCACGGGCAGCAAAACCACCTTGGGAATGGGATATGTCATGGATACAAACGGGGAGAAAAGTTTGTCAAACTGCCGGGAACTGCCCATGAGTATACCCATGGGAAAGGCCAGTCCCCAGCCGATGATCATTGCCATCACTGCCCTGAAGGCACTGGCCGCAAAATGGTGCCAGAATTCAGGTGTCACCAGGGCGGTAAGGAATGCGTAAATAGCGTCTTCCGGATAGGGGAGGACATTTGGGGACAGCCGTATTGCCAGAATTTTCCATGCCAGGCAACCCACCAGAATCGTCATTGCATATGGAGTGACGATGCGTTTTATAAATTTCACCAGTATTCCCCTATTTTATGTCGGATGGATCGAATTAACTCATAATATGCATTGGATCGCCGGTAGGAGATATCCCCAAATCCTGGATTGTTGAATATTTCATGTATGGATGCCGGAGAGCCAGCAAGAATAAGGATACGCTTTCCCAGGAAAACAGCCTCTTCCACACTGTGGGTGACCAACAGGTAGGGAACGGAGGTCTCAATCCAGGTGGTCAGCAGGGTGTCTTGGAGGTTTTCCCGGGTGATGGCATCCAATGATGAGAACGGTTCATCCATGAGCAGCAGGCGGGGGGTGGAGGCATACGCTCTGGCAATGGCCACCCGTTGCTGTTCGCCGCCACTCATGACCGAAGGAAAGTCGTTTTCTCGCCCTGCCAGCCCAAGTTCAGCTAAAATTTTCCGTGCCCTGGCATTTCGTTCTTTTCTGGCAATGCCCTGGATTTTTAATCCCAGGGCCACATTCTGCAAATTGGTTTTCCAGGGCAGCAGGCCATAATTTTGCAGGATCAAAGCCACATCCGGCATGGGTGTGGTTATGGGCTGGCCATCCATGAGAATCTGCCCGCTTTCAATTTTCTCAAGCCCGCTGATGAGATGGAGCAGGGTTGTCTTGCCACAGCCGGAAGGGCCCAAAATAACAAGTGTCTCCCGGGCATCCAGTTGAAAGGAAATGTCCTTTAGAACGGTTTTTGAACCAAAGGTTTTGCATATGTTGCTGACGGTTAGCATGGGATTTTTTTGTCTATGGAATCAAGCGCTGATAGGGTATTGATTCGTGTAACAGTCCTTTTTTCAACATCCAGTTCTGAACCTGTTGTACTTCAGCCTGGGTGGGGATCCGGGGTTCCGGATATCGGTACATGGGAAAGTGATCCACCAGGTTTCCGGGAATTCTGCAGGTCTTTGTCATCAAGGTTCGATATTTTTCCGGGGTTTGGTTCAGGGCATTCACCGCTCTGGCATAGGCTTTCATAAAAGATCCTGCCAGATGGCGTTTATCACGGTGTATATTCAGGACGGTGAGGGGCATATGAAGGGACTGGTCGGTGACAACCAGCCTGGCACCCTTGCTCTCAGCCAGCGAGGCCAAGGGTTCAGGTAACAGGGCCGCATCAATCTTACCACCTAACAGCATTTGTACGCGAAGGGGCATTTGTTTGATTTCAACGGTGTCCCATTGCATTGAATGTGTTCCCGGGAGCTGTTTTAAATGATCCAGTAGATATTCAATAATCGATGCTTTGGAAATGGCCACCGTAAGTTTGTCTTTTTCCCGACCCACGGGCAATTCAGGAGCCAACATTAACCCGAACATCCGCTGGTTTTTATCGGTGGCGTAGGAAATGGTTAAAAATCGCACTGGGATTTTATTTTTGACCAGGAGTAAGGTTGCCAGCATATCTCCGAAAAATCCATCCAGTTGACCGCTGTGCATGGCGGTGTTCCTTTCCATGGCACTGGAAAAAGAGATCAGTTGAACGTCGAGATTTTCTGCATTGAAATAACCCTCTACCACACCCACCTGCAGGGGCAGGGTATCAATTACCGGCAGAATCCCCATGCGGATGCTCTCAGCTGAAACCATTCCGGCAGCCAGTGAAAAAAACACCGCAAGCACCCAGACATGACCCATCTGTTTTTTTAGATTTCTATTGTTTATTTCTTTTATCATCTGGGCTTCCTCAATTCACTTCATCAAGAATGTTTCTAACCGCTGCGGTTAATTCCTTCATCAAAACCGGTTTATTTATATAGCCCTTAATGCCCAGATTTTCAGGCGTCTCTTGATCAAGCCTCTCACTGAATCCTGTGCATATTAATATGGGGATATCGTTGCGAATTTTTATCATTTCTCTGGCAAGCTCCGTACCAAGCAATAACGGCATTGTCATATCCGTTATGACAAGATCAAATGCATGGGGGGTGGATCTAAACAACGCCAGGGCTTCGGTACTGTCTGTTTTACCGGTGACTTTGTACCCTGAACGTTCAAGCATAAGGATGCCTAAATTGACAATTTCGGGTTCATCATCCACCAGTAAGATATTTTCATTTCCAGATTTAATGGGTTGATCCTCGGGGGGCAGATTTACTACATCGGGTTTGGGGATTGTTGGAAAATATATTTTTACGGCTGTGCCTTTTCCGGTTTCACTCGTTATATCAATGGACCCTTTATAGCTTTTTATAATACCATGAGCAACGGATAATCCTAGACCGGAGCCCTTGCCCTGCTCTTTTGTGGTGAAGTATGGATCATAAATATTATCAATTATCTCCGGTGAAATGCCAGTACCCGTATCACATATGCTCAGGCAGCAATATCTGCCATTTTCATTTGTCAATGCACTCCCAGGCGGTGTTTTTTCCAAACCCAAGCGAAGGACACCACCGGTTGCTTCCATGGCATGATAGGCATTTGTGCAGACATTCATGATAACTTCTTGAACTTCAGTGCTGTTGGCAAAAATATAAATATCATTTTCCGGAAGGTTCTTTTCAATGAGAATATTGGATGGAATAATTGATCGCAACAGTTTTAACGTCTCTGCGATAATGCTTTGCACAGCCATTGGTTTATGTTCCAGATCCCTTTGATTACTGAAAGCAAGGATCTGTTTTACCAGGTCAGCAGCCCTTTTGCCTCCTTGAAGAATATTCTGCAGATTTTCCTGAACAGGATGATTTTCCGGCAGATCCTGCATGGACATTTCCGTAAACCCGATAATGGGATATAAAATATTATTGAAATCGTGGGCGATACCGCCGGCAAGGGTACCGATGGCCTTGATTTTCTGGGCTTGAAGCAGTTTTACTTCAAGGTACTGTTTTTCCAGTTCTTCTGCTTTTCGCTGGGTAATATCCTGAACCACACCCAGCACTTTACGTGGCTGACCTGCTTCATCCAGCTCGAGTTCTGCAATGGATTTGATGAATTTTCGGTTTCCCCCGTTCGCCGGATGAATCTCAAATTCAAGATCATAGGGCTTGTTTTTTTCTAGAAGATCAATAAGTGCCTGATGAACCGGTTGTCGTTTTGGGATACATTTTTCCACTTCATCTGTTGTAAAATGTTTGCTTTCAGGATCAAATCCATAAATTCGTTTGGTTTCATCCGATCCCCAGAAGTTTTTTGTTGCCAGATCATATTCCCAATTGCCCACCTGTCCCATTCGCTGGGCACTTTTATAGCGTTTGAAATTTTTATCAATGACATCCAGCATTTTAATGAGTGAGTCGGCAATTTTTGAAATGGGCTCTCCTGTGGCCTGTTTTATCTGTAATAGTTGGGCTTTCAGTGCCTGGGAGTCAATTTCTTTGTCAGCATGGCTGTATATCAACCCAACAATTGCTGAGTATGGCTTTAATTGACGATTTAAAATCAGTACCAGACAGCCGCTTAAAATTAACACTGCAAAGATACTGCTGGCATAAAGATATTTTCTCATGCTCAACAATTCTGTGTAATAGCGGTCTTCACCAAAAAAAAGATTGAATTTAATCCTGTTATCCGGTTGCCTTATAAATACATCTTCCATGGAAGTTTTATGGACAAAAGGGATCTTTTCGACTGTACTTTTAATCGACTGGTCATTGACGACAACTTCCACAATGATCTGGGAATTGTCGGAGAAAGATTTTAAAAAATTCGGTGTGATATGAACGGCAATACACACCATTCCAACAATAATATCATCGTATTGTTTGATGCTTTTTGAAAGGACAAAACTTGCCGACCCATCAATATTTGCAACGCCTAAGAATTTTCCGTTGTTCATGGTGACATCGAAATATTTTTCCGGCGTAATGGTGTCCCCAAACCGATATTCATCCGGTGCCCTGGCAATCACCAGACCGGAAATATCTGCAAATATAACTGAATCAATGGGATTGATGAAATTGTTACTCATATCAAAAAGCGTCTCATTGTCCGCCTTTTGCAGTGCTCTGGATATCTCTTCTGATTCTGAAAGGACCGATGCTGCTGTTTCCATTTGGGAAATAATTTGATTGATACTTTTTTGAACCCCTGCCATTTTGAGCTCATAATTACGGTTCAGGGCTGAACTATAATTTTCAACGGTGGTTTGTATCTGGAGTAAACCAATACTGAAGAGAATAATCAAAGGCAGTAACGCAACCGACAATATTTTGGTGTATAAAGACATATTTAATTTAATGCCCGCCTCATAGAGTCATAGAATTGATCATCTTTTATATCAAACCCGGCTGCATCCCAGCCAAGGTTTTCTTTCATGGATTGATTAAATGGGTGATTTTCAGGCATGACCTTTAAAATTTGTTGATATAAGAGAATCTTTTCTTCGGAAACATTGTCCGGTGCCACAATGGGATCAAGGGGAATCGGTTTTGATTTTTCAATAACCGTAAAAATATCACCGTATTTTTTTACGGCAGAGTAGTATGTGCCGTCTGAAACCGCCCCCATATCTATTGACCCTTTCACCAGGGCTTCAATAACCCGGTCATGTTTTTTAAGATAAAACACTTTTTGGAAGAATGTGCTCGGGGTTATTTTTTTACTGAGGAGCATCATGTTGGGAAAGGCATACCCCGAAGTAGAACCAGGATCGGTAAACGCGAATTTTTTATTTTCTGCATCAAAAACTGTTTTGAAATAGGAGGATTTTAAAGAGATAATGAAAGATTCATAGTAGGGGGTGATTTTTCCGGTTTCATTGTTTCTTTCCATATAGGTGGCGACATATTGCAAGGTTGAATTTTCTGCTTTCATTTTGATGTAATTAATGGGGTTTATCCATGCCAGCTGGACAGATTTGTTTTTTAGACGTTCGGATAATTCAAGATAATCCCTTGTCACAACCGCAATGAATTTATCACCACTTTCCTGGGTGAGATATTCAGCCATGAGTTTCATGGGGATGATCAGCTTTTGGGGATGATTGGAGGGATAAACCGCAAGCTTATAGGTGTCTGCATGGGACAGGTTCGATAAAAACAGGAATAAAAAACAGGTGATGATTTTAATTCTCATTTATTTTTCCCTCAATTCGATGTTCAAGTTTTTGCTGGCCGGTTTTGCAACACTGAACCCACCCCAGAGTGGCCGAACTTGTCATTAATCTCGAAAAATCCTGTTGACGGGTTCGTTCCTATACCTTTAACTCCAGGGTTTGATTGAATGCAATGTATGATTGTCAGGCATCGACTTTAATATCAGTTGTTGTGATCAAGCCCGTAACGCATCAATTTGAGACTAGCATAAATGGGCGCTTCATGTGAAGCAAGTATTAATTCAAAAGAGCTGCCCCCCCGAAGCGATCCATGTTATGGCCAATTTCCTTAATTTAAATAGGGTGCACAGCAATATTGGTACGTTTTGAAGACAAAGATCTTGTTTTTTGGAGGAATCGTGTTCATCTGTTGATTTTTGTGCAATAAATGGGTAAAGATTCTTCAGATTTGTATTGATATATAGAATCATCGGGTTTACAGCTGGCAGCAGTTGGGAACAACGCTCTGCCATGGGGAGGAACATGTGTTTGATAGCCTTTTAAAAATGGCCTTTGAAGAAGATTTGGGAACCCGGGGGGATGTCACCAGTGACGCTGTTTTTGATGATCAGACGGATGTTTACTGCCTGGTGGCAAAACAGCCGGGAGTTCTCTGCGGTGTGGACTGTTTTGAAAAAGCCTTTGCCTGTATTGATGAAACCTGTCTTGTTGAATGGTTTTTTGGCGATGGGGATGGACTGCAATCCGGCGATAAGGTGGCCCGGATATCCGGGCGGATCCAAAGTATTTTACGGGCGGAACGGGTGGCCTTGAATTTTATTTCTCATTTAAGTGGCATTGCCACACGGACCCGGGAATATGTCAACGCATTGTCCGGGAAAACCAGACTTCTGGATACCCGTAAGACCCTGCCCGGATGGCGCAGTCTGCAGAAATATGCCGTGACCTGTGGTGGGGGGAGTAATCATCGCATGGGCCTTCATGACATGGTGATGATCAAGGACAATCATATTGATGGGGCCGGGGGCATTGAGGCTGCAGTTAAAAAGGTCCGGCGTAGATGGGGAAATCAGTTCAAGGTGGAGGTGGAAACCCGCACCCTTGGAGAGGTTTCCCAAGCCATCTTGGCGGGTGTTGATGTGATCATGCTGGACAATATGGATATTCCCACCATGACCCGGGCTGTGGAGTTGATCAATGGCCGGGTTGAAACAGAGGCCTCTGGAAACATGGACCTTTCTCGCATGGAGGCAGTCTCCGGCACCGGTGTGGATTATATTTCCGTGGGTGCCTTGACCCATTCTGTAACCGTGTTTGATTTTTCTATTAAAAAGATGTCTGCCTGATACGCGATGCGCCGGTCTTGTTTCGCCCGATTTTGTTGGGCTGGGGGCAGTTGTTGGGGTGGGGTCATGAACCAGATATGTATTGGCAGGTAAACGTAAGGATGCGAAGATAAAAAAATGAACGATGATGCAGCAACGATAAAACACCGACTGGGAAGCAGTGTGGTCATTCCGGCCCATCATTATGAGCTGGATGAAATTGTGGAATTGGCTGATTTTCTGGGCGATTCATATAAGCTGGCCGTGGATTGTTCCCGGACCCAGGCGGAATATATTGTTTTTGGTGGGGTGAGTTTCATGGCCGAGGGGGCCGCCCTTTTGGCAGGTTCCGACCAGAAGGTACTGATACCAGATCCCCAGGCCGGATGCCCCATGGCCCAGATGATTACAGGAGAGCGGGCCAAAGCCGTGCATGAGACGCTTGCTGCCTGTTGTGATCGCCAGGTCATTCCCATTGTATATATGAATTCCCATGCAGACATGAAGGCCTTCTGCGGTGCCCATGACGGCACGGTATGCACAAGTTCCAATGCCTCAAAAATTGTTAAACGCTTTCTGGACGAAGATAAAGCCGTGTTTTTCTCTCCGGATTTCAATTTGGGCATTAACACGGCCAATGATCTTGGCATTCCCCGCCGCGAAGTTGTAACCGTGCGAAGGGATGGTACCCTTGAAGGAGCGAACCCCTCATCGGCAAGGCTGTTTCTGTGGGATGGTTTCTGTCATGTCCATAAAACCTTTACCCTGGACGATATCAACGGTTTGCGCTCAAGCCACCCCGATATCCAGATTATTGTACATCCCGAGTGTGAAGAAGAGGTGGTCACGGCTTCGGATTATGCCGGTTCCACTGCCATGATTTATAACACCGTAAGAGACGCCGCCCCCGGAACCACCTGGGGGATCGGCACGGAGTACCGTTTTGTGGCACGTATGGCGGTCACTTTTTCCGATAAGACCATCATTCCCTTAAGGGAGTCCATCTGCCATGACATGAGCCGGATCACCCTGGAAAAACTTACAGCATCTCTTAAATCCATTGAGAGCTTTACCAGGGGAGAAGGCCCTTTGATTCACCCGGTCACCGTTTCTGAGAAACTGAAAAAGGATGCCAGAACGGCACTGCAGCGAATGATCGATATTGTTGAGGAAGCCTGATGGAGCATGTTTATGATGCTGTTGTGGTGGGTACGGGGATAGCCGGACTTTCAGCAGCCATAATGCTTAAAGAGCATGGACACGACGTGGTGGTACTGAGCAAGGCGGACAAGGCCAAAGATACGGCAACCAATCTTGCCCAGGGTGGCATTATTGCCTGGCATGAAACCGATACCTCCAGATTGCTGGAAGCCGATATCCTCCGGGCCGGATGTGGATATAATCAACGATCGGCAGCCCATCTCATTGCGGAAAAAGGCCCTGAACTGGTGTTTGATTTTCTCATTGACAAGGTGGGCATCGAATTTTCAAAAACAGAAGCGGGAAAGCTCGATTACACCGAAGAGGCGGCCCACTCCCGGCGACGTATTCTTCATTTTTCAGATCACACCGGAGAAGAGATTCAACGGGCACTCATTGCCTATGCCGAAAAAATCGGTTTGACCATTTTAACTGGGTATATGGCCATTGATCTGATCACCAATAATCACCATTCCCGGGATACACAGGAATTGTACCGACCCTGTGAGGTGATGGGGGTCTATGTGCTCAACAGTGAAGAAGACCGGGTGGAGACTTTTTTTGCCCATAAAACAGTGCTGGCCACGGGGGGGGTGGGCAATGTTTACCAGCATACCACCAATCCCATGTCCGCCACAGGCGATGGGCTGAGCATGGCCTACCGGGCCGGTGCAGACATTATCAATGCTGAATTCATGCAGTTTCATCCCACTTCGCTGTATCACCGGGACATCAAACGTTTTCTCATCTCAGAATCCCTCCGGGGAGAGGGTGCCCAGATTGTGGATCACCAGGGAAAACGGTTCATGGAGAGTTATTCGGACCTGGGGGATCTTGCGCCCCGTGATGTGGTGGCCCGGGCCATCTACGAGGAAATGGCCCGAGCGGGAAAGGAGTTTATGCTTCTGGACATTGCCTCCCACTATAAAGGCGACGTGCCCATTCCCGAAAGGTTCTCCAAAATTTATAACACCTGCCTCAAGGGGGGCATAGATATCACAAAAGAACCCATACCCGTGGTGCCGGCGGCCCACTATTTTTGCGGGGGTATCAAAGTGGACCGCTTTGGTAAATCAACCCTTTCCCATCTTTATGCCATCGGCGAAACCAGCTGCACCGGCGTGCACGGGGCCAATCGCCTGGCATCCACCTCCCTTCTGGAGGGCCTGCAGTGGGCAAGGCAGGCGGCAGATCATATTCACCAGACATTTACTGAAATTGATGTAAGACGGCTTGCTCAAATTCCGGCATGGCAATCTCCCTGCCAGGTGGAAGATTTTGATCCGCTTCTTTTTCACCAGGACTGGAAGGTGATCCAGCTGACCATGTGGAATTATGCCGGGATTGTAAGGAGCAGACGGGGGTTGGAACGGGCCCGGTCGGATTTGAACTACCACGCCCATCGTATCATAAAATTTTACCGATCAGCGCGGTTGAACCGTCAGATCATAGAGTTGAGAAACGGCGTGGAAACTGCTTTTATTATTGTCAAGGCTGCCATGCGTAATAAACAATCCATTGGCTGTCATTATGTTACCGGCCTTTAATTTTAAATAAATTTTCCTCCTCTGAGCAATATCAGGCGTGCTTGGGACAATGCTCAATCTTTACCTTATTTCATCGGGGGGCCTTCTTTAGCCATGGCCAGCATACCGGCTCCGTTGCCCAGGTCAAGGCCGTTTCCCTGGCAAATTCCGGTAACGGCAATTGTATTTTTTGCAATCACCGGATAGATGGGGCTGAACAGTGTTTTGGCAATTTGGTCCATTATCAGGGCGAATAATAATATCTCTTTACTGTCCTGCCCCCACTTCACGTAAAATCGACCAGAGAAACTTGAACATTGATTCTTACATGTGCAGGGTGATGCCTGCCAAAACGTTCAGGCCGGGTTCAGCCCCGTTGGTTTCATAATAGTCCTCATCCAGAAGATTTCTGGCATGGATAAAGAGTTCGGAATCAACGATGCCGACTTTCTTTAATTTTTGCGTTAATTTGGCATTGATCAGAAAATAGTTGGGAAGTTTTTCCCACTCATAATCGTCGTTTTCCCAATACTGTCGGGCGTTGTAGGTGGCCTGGAGATCCGCCTTGAGCCCGAAGGGGAAACGGTATCCCAATGAGAGATTGACCCGATGTCGGGGACGGCCTTCAAGCTCCCGGTCATCGTTGGATTCGTCTTCGGTGGACATAAAGGTATAGTTCAGGCTGGTGTCCAGATCGGGGGTAAGCTTCAGATCAAAATTGGCCTCAACACCATAGATGGTTGATTTGTTGATATTTACATACACCTTCTCACCATCAACTTTGATGGTGTCGATGAGATCGTCGATATCATTGTGAAAAAAGGCCAGCTTGCCAGCCGCTTTTGGGGAGAATCTGTGGTCAACCCCCAATTCGTAGGCCACGGTCTTTTCTGAATTCAGGTCTGGGTTGCCTCCGACAAGGGTACTGTAAAGTTCTTTTAAACTGGGGAACCGGGTTTTTCGACCCAGAGATCCATGGAGACTTGTGCGCTCCGTCATCTCAAAGACAACCCCGATCTGGGGATTGATGGTGTCCGTCTTGCCCGGCTCGGGCTGATCAGATGTTTCGGTGGGTTCAAACACATCGTAGCTTACGCCCACCACCAAAGAAAGTCGGTCAAAGGGATTAATCTCATCCTCCACAGCAAGGGTGTAGGTATGGGCGGTGTACTCCTCCTCCGGTTCCCACCCCACTGGGGAGATACCTTTGAGCACATTGAAGCAGTCATCACTTAAATAGTTGCCCTCTTTATGGATATCCTTCATAAAGTTCAAACCCAGTCGAAGCTCGTTGTTTGGTGCCAATTTCATTGATGTCTGTATCTCTCCGCCAATGGAGGCATCATCATAATAGCTTTTTTCAAACCATTTTTTCCCACCCGTGGTATGATTCGCATCCCAGCTGACATCGGTGATTCCGTCATCATGCTTGACGTAAAACAGCCTTGATTTAACCTTGATGGCATCGGAGAACCGATGCTCTCCCGTCAGATTCACTTGCCATTGCTTCCATTTATTGTATGCCCAGTAACGGTTGTAAAAGGTGGGAATCCCCCGCTCATTGTCCACATAATCAAAGGAGAGATAAAGGCTTGAATCTGTGCCGGGATCATACCCCACTTTCATGTCCAAGCTTTTTTTGCGATAATCACTCAAATCTCTTTTGCCCCCGTCTTCATTGAAGGGGGTGCCAAGTCCCACATTGGGATCGTCGGGATCAAAATCACTGGAGAACCTGAACCCGTTGGATTTCTGATACCCCCCTGCTAACCAATAATTCAAATTACCGGAACTGCCGCCATGGCTCAGGGAATAATTGGCTGTATCATAGTCTCCAAAGGAGGAGGTGAATGTTGTCCGGGGGGTTTTACTCCCTTTTTTCGTAATAATATTGATTACGCCTCCCATGGTATTGGATCCATAAAGAACTGAGCTTGCCCCCTTGGTGATGGTGATCTTGGATATGGCATTTGCGGGCAGCATGGACAGATCCACGGTTCCGAAATAGTTTTCCCTTGCAGGAACACCGTCGATGAGAATCTTTACCTGGCGCTGCTCAAACCCTCTTATACTTACATGGACATCTCCTTTGCCACCACTTTGAACAAAGACACCCGGGAGAAATTCAAGTGCCTGGCCAACGGTTGTTGCGCCTTTGGCTACAATCTCTTCCATGGAGACTTCGGTTACTGTGGTGGCAAGGTTAACGGTCGTTTTTTCGCCTGTGACCACTACTTCACCCAGACTAAAAACCTGGGAGTTTTCTGATTGGGTGTCTGCAGCAAAGGCCACTGTTGTGGTTAAGTATAAGACCAGCAAGTAGCTTATTTTACAAAACAATTTCTTTCCTTTCATCTTTTTCTCCTGTCCTGAATTAATGTTTATTTTTGGGAAGATGTTAATGGTGGTAGGTGTTTTAAAATACGTTCCGCCTCAACCGGTGTGAGCGCATAGTGGTAAAATTTGGCATAGTAATCCTGTAATTCTTGGCTCACATCTAAATCCCTGAATTTTTGGGGATGGAAAAGTTTGGCCAGAAACAAAATACACAAAAAGGATTCACTGCTGAAGTGGCTCCAGTAGAATTGACCTTCCGGGCTCATGAACACCTGTTTTCCCTGTACTGCTTTGAGTTTTTGCCAATGGGGATTTGCCAGGACCGGATCAATGGAGGGCAGGGTGCTTACCACAATAATATCCGGATTCCACAGCAGCATCTGTTCTGTGCTTACGGAAACAAAATAAGAGGGATCGTCATGGGTCAGCATGGTGCCGCCGGCAGCCGTAACCAGCCAATAAGCTGTGGAGTTAAGGGTCTGGGTTCCAGCAGGCCCGTTAACCTGTCCGCAAAAATAAAAAACCCTGGGACGATTTGCATGGGGAATCTTTGAGGTGACGGCGATGACCTTTTGAATCTTCTCATCCACATAGGCGCAGTACTCTTCGGTCAGACTTCTTGCAGGACCGCCAAGTATCTCACCGTAAAACCGAATTTGTCCGTAATAATCCTGGATAAAGTTTTCAAGTGTTAATTGCCGCTGTCCGCCGTCGTATGGAACCACCACGGGGAGTCCGGTTGCCTCCAGATGCTCAATCTGTTTTGCAAAGGGATGATAGATGACAAGATCTGTTTTAAGTCGGAGCAACTCCTCAACATCCGGTGAAACAAAATTTCCCATCACGGGTATGTTCTTTAAATCCGGATTCAGTTGATAATTCCAGGGAAGAATCACATTGGCGACGATGGAGATACGGTTGGCCCCGCCAAAGGCAAAGATTTTTTCATAACTTGGGCCGAAAATGCAGGCTATTTTTTGGGGATTCTGGGGGATGCTCACCGTTCTTCCTGCCCTATCAATGATGCTGCGTGTGGGTTGTTTGGATTCAGATGCTTTTGGGCCCTGGGGGAGTATTCCCATAAAAAAGGACAGGATCAGAAAAAGGACAAAGGGGTTTTGTTGGTTTTTAAATTGGGTCATTTGTCTTTTTCTCCGGGTTTTTGATTCATGGCAGATTTTTTATAACCTGAATGGCAGATTTTCTCGCCACAACAAAAAATGAATCAGTAATAATTTAAGAGTGTTGTGTGGATTTTTATATGAAAGATTAGAGATGCTGGCCGTTTCAATCGCTCCAGACATTTCCTTTGTTGTGGATTAAAAGATAGCCAAAGCAGGGGGCACCGATGATGGCCGTAAGGATTCCCACGGGGATCTCTCCTCCGGGCAGGGTTCTTGCGATGGTATCCATGAAGAGCATGAAGACCCCTCCCAGAAGGGCTGAAAAGGGCACAAGCACTTGGTGGTCAGCCCCCACAATCATCCTTGCCATATGGGGGATCACCAGTCCCACCCATCCGATGCTGCCGCAGGGGGCGGTGGCTGCAGAGACCATCAAGGTTGCCAACAGGATGAAGCCAGCTCGCCTGCCGGATACGTCTATTCCCAGAGAAAGGGCTTCCTCTTCTCCCAGAGCCATGGGGTTGAGACTCCAGCTGGAAAAAAGACATGCCAGAAGTCCCAGGAAAATAAGGCCCCCGCCCATGAGTGCATCCCTCCAGGAGATATCGTTAAAACTGCCCATGGTCCAGAAGACAATGGCGGGAAGCTGGCCAAAGGGATCTGCCTTGCATTTTATATAGGAGAGTCCTGCCACAAAAAGGGAGGATACAATGACGCCGGCCAGTACCAAGGTGGTCACTGAGCGGTCACCGCGTTTTCCGATCTGATAGGTAATCCCCACGGCGATAAGACCCCAGACAAAGGCCGATGCCTCAAGCACCATGACAGACCCTCCCCAAAAAAGCATGGCCAGGGCCGCACCAAAATTAGCTCCTGAGGTGACCCCCAGGATGGCCGGAGAGACCAGGGGATTTTTAAACAGGCCCTGGAAAATGACGCCTGCAACGGACAGAGCAGCTCCTGTCATTACGGTCATGAGAACCCGGGGCAGCCGAACGGACCAGAGCACCATGATAGGTTGTGTCAGCGCCGTGTTGCTATTTTCTTCCCCGATCAGAGAGAGGCATATTCTGCCAAGCGTTGGAAAATCAATGGGGTATCTTCCAATGCACAAGGCGGTTAAACTGCTCCCCCCCAGCATAAAGGCTACCAGAAAAAACAGAATTCTATTTTTTGATATTGTTTTTTGCATGCATCGTCTGGATCAGTGCAGAATTGATCGAGCTCCTTGGGGGATGAAAGCGTATTTCCCGTGGCAATTATCAGCTATGGTAACATTTATACCGTACATGGATTCAAGGGCATCTGCTTTAAACACATTTGCCGCCATTCCCTTACGATGCACCTGGCCCTGTTTGAGCATCACCATTTGGCTGCAATAGCGTGAAGCCAGGTTCGGATCATGGAGGGTAATGATGGCAGTGAGCTTTTTGGCCTTGGCGATGGTGTGGATGGTTTCCATGATGATGTGCTGGTTCTTAAAATCCAGATGGGCGGTTGGTTCATCCAACAACAGAACGGATGGGGACTGAAAAAGAGCCCTGGCAATCAGGACGATTTGTTTTTCCCCTCCGCTTAATGCATTAAATGAACGATATCCCAGGTGAGCAGCTCCCAGTTCGTCCAGTATGGCTTCAGCCTTCTGGTAATCCCCTGGAGAGGGCCTTCCTAACAGCCCCAATCTGGCTGCCTGCGCCATGACTACCATTTGAATGGCTGTGAAAGAGAAGGCTGCTGCAGCATGCTGGGGAACCACTGCCATGAGATTGGCAATGACCTTCCGGGAAAGGAGAGCGATGTTTCTGCCAGCAAGCATCACCTGACCTCTTTGGGGAGATAATATACCGTTCATGCACTTGAACAAGGTGGTCTTACCCGATGCATTGGGACCGAGGAGACCGCAGATGGTTCCTGCCTGCACAGAAAAATTAATATTCTGTAGTATTGGTCTGGTATCATAGGTGAAACTGAGGTTGCGGATTCCAATTATATTCATCGTTTTTGTCCTTTGCCATTTAGTTGATATTTTAACCGAATTTACCTCAGCCTGTAGTTTGAATATATCATTTGACGTCTATAAACGTCGTTAATAGAGATGTGCTCTACTATATGTATGTTTGTATTGTCAATAGTTGTTTTTAAAATACATTTTTTAAAACTTTGGCTCTGCTTATAATTTCATCTGGCCTGGACAGTTCATGGGTGGGATGCCCTGGAGATTGAAACCGGTACCACTATCGGACAAAACCCGAAAATCCATAGATTATACATTGCCAATGCATGGGTATAAGTGGTAATTTTTAAGGGCATAAATTGATGGGACCACGGAACTTAAGCTGACATGCCACGTGCACAAGGAGACGAACATGCACCAGAAAAGCAGAATTCTTCCAGAATCGTTAATCATGGGATACACCCCGGAGCAGATGCCCTTTAATGACACTTCAGAACTATCCCCACTGGATCAGGTGATTGGTCAGCGACGGGCCGTGGAAGCCATAGCCTTTGGCCTGAACATGAAGGGGTGTGAGTACAATATTTTTGTAACCGGTCTTGAAGGAACTGGAAAAACAACCATTCTCCAGCGCATTTTAAATGATCATGCCGCACAGTTTACCACCCCGCCGGACCTTTGCATGGTCAATAATTTTGAGGACCCCTATTGCCCCATTGTAATGGAAATACCGCCGGGCACGGCCCTGCAGTTCCGAAGAGACATGAAGCGGTTTATCCAAGTGCTGAGGGTGAAAATACCGTTTCTTTTTGAAAGCGATGCCTTTCAGGAGAAACAAGGAGTGATTGAGCAGGAGCATCTTAAGGCCCAGGACCAGGTATTTGAAAAAGTGGATGCCCTTGCCACCTCTTTATCCCTTGACATTGTCAAAATTGAAAATGGGTATGAGATCGTACCTGTGGAAGAGGGGAAACGGATTTCAGATGAAACCTATGAAGGATTTGATCCGGAAAAAATAAAACAGATAGAAGAAAACACCCGTCAGGTGAGCATGGCTTTGAATGAGGCACTCCATGAGGTCAGCAAAAACAACGAGCAGATAAAACTCTCCGTTAAAAAAATAATATCAGAGGAACTGGAACGTCTCATCTCAGAACAAATTGACCCGATTCGGAATCATTTCAAGGAATGCAAGGAGGTTTTGACCTATCTTGAAAAGGTCAAGGAAGATATTATAGAACATATTGCCATGTTTCCGGGCATCAAAAATTCTGGAACTGATCCTGAAACCGGCTCTAACTTCAAGGAAATGGCCGAAGCCATTGTTAAAAAATACGAAGTGAATGTGCTGGTGGATCGCAGGCGCGAAAAAGGGGCACCCGTGGTATTTGAGTCCCACCCCACGTTTAAAAACCTGTTTGGCTCCATTGAAAAAAAACCGGTTATGGGGTCCATTGTCGCGGATTTTACCATGGTTCAGGCCGGATCTGTCCTGCACGCCAACGGGGGATACCTGGTTATCCAGATTGAGCCCTTGCTGACATCCCCCTATATCTGGGAAACTCTGAAAACAACCCTCCGAAATAGTTCATTGAGGATTGAAGATGGCCCGGAACAATCAGCCCAAGGTATGCCGTCACTGAAACCCGAGCCCGTTAAAATTGATCTCAAGGTGATCCTGGTGGGTGGTTATGCCCCCTTCCAGCTGCTCCAGAGTGCCGACTCACGGTTTAACAAGATTTTCAAGGTACGAGCGGATTTTGATCACGAAGCCTGGTGTACGGATGAGACAATTCTGCTCTATGCCCGGTTCATCGCTGGGGCCTGCCGGAAGAATAATTTAAATCCGTTTACCCGGGACGGGGTGTGGGCAGCCATTGAGTATGCCAAACGCCTCGTGGCGGACCGACGCAAACTGTCCCTTCGGTTCGGTATGATTCTTGGCATGTTGAAAGAAGCTGATTACTGGGCCAGGAAGGACAAGGCGGAAAACATATCTGCAGAGCATGTTCACAAGGCCGTTTCCCAGCATCGTTTCCGCTACAACCTCTATGAAGATAAAATGCTGGAACAGTTTGATGATCAATCCGTTTTGATGGATGTGGTGGGCAAGGAGATCGGACAGGTTAATGCTCTGGCCGTTTATGACATGGGAGACATTGCCTTTGGTAGACCCACCAGGATCACGGCGGAATCTTACATGGGCACCCCCGGTATCATCAATGTGGAGCGAGAGGCCAGCCTTTCCGGTGAGACACATGACAAGGGCATGATGATTGTTTCCGGCTATCTGGGACGCATGTTTGCCAGAAAATATCCCTTGAGTGTGAGTATATCCATCACCTTTGAACAAAGCTATGACGGCATTGACGGCGACAGCGCGTCTTCTACGGAATTGTATGCTGTGTTGTCAAGCCTGTCCGGTATTCCCATCCGCCAGGACATTGCCGTCACAGGGTCGGTGAACCAGAAGGGCGAGATTCAGGCCATCGGCGGGGTCAATGAAAAAATTGAAGGGTTCTTCGATGTCTGTTCAAAAAAGGGCAGGCAGGATACCCAGGGGGTCATGATTCCGGCGGCCAATGTTAATAATCTGGTGTTAAGACAGGATGTGCTCCGGGCCATAAAGGAAGAGCGGTTTCACATTTACAAGATCAGCCGTATTGAAGAGGGCATAGAGCTGCTCACCGGTATGCCGGCAGGACTGGCAGACAAGTATTGCCAATATCCAAAAGATACGGTGTTTGGAAAGGTTCAGGAACGCCTTGAAGCCTATCATCAGCTTTCATTATCCTATGGCAGCGTTTGATGATCAGAAAAAGGGGTTTGGTCACAAAGTGGGCACCAGTAACAGTTGGCGGGCCAATGGGGTCAGACTTGTGAGCAGGCCCTAACCTGGACAAGTCAGAATCCAAAAAAAATCTGATTCTCTTGCCCAAACAACAGGAAAATCAGAGATAAGAATCTAAAAAAAACTGACACAGTCATACCCAATTGTTCACGGGCATTATGCCTTTTGCCCGTGCCGACAATGTTTGAAACCTCTGCATGATATCCCTTACATTTTCTGTCTTTGTCATTTTTTTTTACACTTTGTAAAAAGAGGATTGGTCATCACTTGCTCCACTCGTCATTGTTGGCTAAGCAATTGTGCCTTTTGCCCCCCATACGCCATCTGTGAATCCCTTATTTCCCCTGACTCTGATCATCTGGCATCCGTTTTGCTTAATGAATGGTAAATTAAACTGTAAATATTCAGCTTGCTCATGTAAAAGTTTGTTTGCTGTAAACTTGAACATCGAGTGTAAAGCATATCAGATCCATTCTATATCCATTTGAAAGGACGGAACATGGCAAACAGTTTGTACATAACCCCCACAGAAACTCGATGTGGAAAATCCCTGATCGTGCTTGGTATCATGCAGCTTCTGTTAAAAGACATTCGTAAGGTTGGCTTTTTTCGACCCATCATTAATCCCCCTGTCAGCAATGGTAAAGACTACGACATAGATCTTGTGTTGTCCTATTTTTATCTCGGGCTTCGCTATGAAGAGACCTATGCCTATACCATGGAAGAGGCAAAAAAAATGATCAACGCCGGACGACAGTCGGAAATGATGGAGACGATATTAAATAAGTACAAGCAACTTGAAGAAAAATCCCGGTTTGTGCTGTGCGAGGGGACGGATTTTGCAGCTGGCAATGAAGCCTTTGAATTTGACATCAACGCAGATATCATGGCCGACCTTGGCACCCCTGCCATCGTAATTTCCAATGGGTATCAAAAATCCATGGAAGAGGTGATCAGCTCCAACCAGTTGTCCATTGAGAGCCTTCAAGCAAAAGGGGTGGACGTGCTGAGCCTTGTTGTGAACCGGGTGGACCCCAATTGTTTGACATCTTTAAAGGAAGGTTTCAAAAGCGTTTCCCATTTGTCTGACTGCCTTGTTTATGCCATTCCGGAACTCGATACCCTGAGCCGACCAAGCATGTGGGATGTACAGAAATATTTTGATGCAGAAATTCTTTATGGCAAAGAGGCCATGGACAACCAGATTTCAGATTACGTCATTGCCGCAATGCTGGCCCCCAACTTTCTTAACCATATTAAGAAGGACAGTCTGGTGGTAAGTTCCGGTGATCGTTCCAGCATTGTTTTGACAAGCCTTGCCTCCAGATATTCTTCCTCCTATCCCGATATTTCCGGTATTATGATCACCGGAGGGATACCCATGCCTGATACCATCGTACGCTTGATAGATGGATGGAAAGGCGTTCCCATGCCCATTATTCAGACCCGGGGTACCAGTTATTGTACGGCCATGGCGCTTAATCATCTCTATGGAAGGATCTCTCCGGAAGACCCCAGAAAGATTGCCCTGGCTCTGGGAACTTTTGAGGCCCATGTGGATGCGGAGGCTTTGAGACATAAGCTGTCTGCCAGAAAATCCATCCGGATTACTCCCCAGATGTTTGAATACAGTCTCATTGAAAAGGCAAAGAAGAAGCGACAGCACATCGTGTTGCCGGAGGGTATTGGAGAGAGAATTCTGCGAGCTGCTGATATTCTTCTGCGACGTTCATTCTGCGATATCACTTTGCTTGGAAAAGAGGATGCCGTACATCAAAAAATCAAGGATCTGGGGTTGAACCTTTCCAGGGCCAACATTGTGCAGCCGGATAAAAGCGTCTTTCTGGAAGACTATGTCAATACATTCTACGAGTTGAGAAAGGCAAAGGGGGTAACCCTGGACATGGCAAGGGATACGATGGTGGACCCCACCTATTTTGGTACCATGATGGTCCATAAGGGACATGCCGACGGCATGGTGTCCGGATCCATGAATACCACGGCTCACACCATTCTGCCTGGGTTTCAAATTATCAAAACCTGCCCCGGCATTTCCATTGTATCGTCGGTGTTTCTCATGTGCCTAAAAGATCGGGTGCTGGTGTTCGGCGATTGTGCCATAAATCCAAACCCAACAGCCGAACAGCTGGCTGAAATAGCCGTTATTTCTGCAAAAACAGCAGCCGTGTTCGGCATTGAGCCCAGGGTTGCCATGCTCTCTTATTCCACCGGTTCTTCGGGGACCGGCGTGGATGTGGACAAGGTGCTCAAGGCCACCCGCATCGCCAGGGAGATGGAGCCTTCATTGCTGCTTGAAGGCCCCCTGCAGTACGATGCTGCCATTGATCCCGAAGTGGCAAAAACAAAGTTACCCGATTCCAATGTGGCGGGCAGGGCCACGGTGTTGATTTTTCCGGATCTGAATGCGGGAAATAACACATATAAAGCGGTTCAGCGGACCTCGGAAAAGGTGGTGGCCATCGGACCCATACTCCAGGGTTTGAACAAACCCATTAATGATCTCAGCCGGGGATGTACCATCCCGGATATTGTCAACACCGTTGCCATAACCGCCATACAGGCCCAGGCAGATAAAAGACTTTAATAGCCGCAACCGACAATTTTATCCCCATGTTTTTTTACAAAGGTATTTTTTTCCTTCCCTTTCCACTGGTACTGAACCCATAGCCCATCGGAGGTGGCTTTAATCAGTTCATCATAAATTACTTTGTATTCCGGGGTACTCAAATCCTTAATGGCATCCTTGCTGGGATGTACCAGCAGTTTGCCATCCGTTTGCATCACAAATATGTACAGCCCTTCAGGTGCTTTTGCTTTGCATGCCGTATCATTGTAGATCCCTGCAAGCACCACCGAAGAAACTGCTTTTTCGATTTCCTGTTTATCTGCTGCAAAACAGGAAGTAGCCAGGCAAAATCCAACAAGCAATACAAAAGAGAGCAAAATTGATCTTTTCATTTAAATCTCCTTAAATAATGTGGTGTTTGGTATGGTGTTGAACAGGATAGTTCAGCACCTGTTATGGAATCCGACACTTGTCAACATGACATTTGTTCATCTGCGCAGGGAGAAGGCGGTTGTACATCAGGGTGATGCCAGGCGACAACGCTGGAGACCGAAAGTAGAGTTACGTTAATGAAGCACTCCATCGGGAAAATGGGATGTGCTCGCATTTGTGTGAAAAATTTCGTTCACAATTTGAAGTGATTGAATATTATAAATATTGAATATATTGTCAATACCGGATTGATATTAAAATATCAAGGATTTTTTCAGGCGGGTTCATTTCATCGGCCGATTTATGCAGAGGATCCATCTTTTGGGGTGGGGGATGGATCAAGCCGTCGTTTTCGCAGGGCTTGATCAGGTTTTGGTTGCATCATCGCCCATCTGGAGAAAGGACAGATGGGGATGCAGATGGCCCTGGTAGTTTTTATTTCCCGGGTCTGACAAACAGCCAGAGCCAGAGCACAATGGCACAGGCAATGGCACCCATCCCAAACAGAGACACACCGAAAATCTGGGGAGATGCCTTAAAACTCAAAAGAAGGGCAGAGGCGATGATAAGGGAAGAAATAATCGTGGATACCGAGCGTTTATGGCTCTCCCGGGAATAAGCCCCCAGGATTTTTTCCAGTTTCTGGATGTCAAACCCCAGGACAAATTTGCCTTTTCTTGCCTGACGGATGATGGCGATGCTGTCCCGGGGAATTTCCTGGAGCAACTGAAGCGATTCAACGGAAAGACTGGAAAGGTCTTCGGTGATACGCGACAGGGACATCCGTTCCATCTTTTTCTTTTTGATAAAGGGCGCCGCATACCCCACCATATCAAAATCCGGATCAAGTTTCTGGGCAACCCCTTCAACAGCAGCAAAGGACTTCATCATCAAAAACGTATCTGGATAGAGCCGGAGCTTGTGTCTGGCGGTAATCTTTAAAAGATCCTGCAGCAACCGCCCCATATTGATATGTTTTAATGCCTTGGTCAGATACTGAGCGATGAATGTGGATATATCCCGTTCCAGAAAACGCATGTCCGGTTCATCATCATATTCGGTGAGTTCCAGCAGGTAGTGGCAGGTTGCCGATGGTTTTTCCGTAACAACACTTGCAATCAGGTCAATAAAGACTTCCCGGGCCCGGCGGTCCATGAACCCCATCATCCCGAAATCAACAGGTCCCAGCACATTGTCGGGCAGCACAAAGAGATTGCCCGGGTGAAGATCGGCATGGAAAAAACCGTATTCAAACACCTGCTTAAGGATTAAGTCTGCCCCCCGCCGGGTCAGTATTTTTCGATCCATGCCATGTTCATCAAGGATGTCTATTTCTGAAATTTTGATTCCCTGGATATATTCCATGGTCAACACGGTATCCGTGGTTTTATCCAGATAGACCTTGGGAATATGGATGGTAGAGTCAAATATAAACTGCCGGGCCACTCTTTCCATATTGGATGCTTCCAGGGTGTAAGTCATCTCTTTATCAAGGGTTTCGGCAAATTCCTCAACGATTTTTACAGGGCGGAAAAAAGACAGATCTTCAATATGACGTTCCATCAAGGTGGCCAGATGGTTCATTATTTCCAGATCCACCGTGATGTTTTTTCTGATATCCGGGCGCTGGATTTTTACGGCAACCCGTTCACCGGTTTTTAATTTTGCCAGATGGACCTGGCCGATGGATGCAGAGGCGATGGGCTCTTTTTCCATGGAAATAAAGGGATTGTTTTTATCTCCAAAGGCTTTGATCACTGTTTTTTCAACATCTGAAAAGGGAAATTCCGGTACATTGTCCTGGAGTTTTTCAAGTTCAAAAATATACTCCATGGGAATCAGGTCGGGGCGGGTGGAAAGAATCTGCCCGAATTTAATAAATGTGGGGCCAAGCTCTTCAAAGAGAAGCCTTGTACGCTGGGGCGGAGTCAAAGGTTCAAGTTGGGGCGGTTTATCCCTTGAAATCATTTTCAGACCAATCTCAAGATACTGGTCAATGTTCAGGGCTTCAATAATATGGCCGAATCCATACTTGAACAGAATGGTTAATATCTGACGGTAACGGGTGATGTTTCGGTATGTTCTGCCTACAACATCAAAATCTCTCAGGGTCAGCATAAAAGATAAGGTTTCCCATGAGAAAATAGAATTTCGTTGGATTTATTTTTCCCCAGGCTGTGATACGTATTCTGCCGCATTGGGATTGACGCTCCCATGGCATCCATATAACCAGCCCGACCACACCTTTTTAATGATCTTTTCAAACAGCGGATAGACAGGTTCCTGGTTTTTTTTTTAATAAGGCAAATCAAGATAGTTAGCTCCGTCAATAATAAAATTAATCAGCTGACTTTATTCCGGCAAAAACGCTACTTTTTTCAACTCCTCCACCCGGTACACTGTTTTTTTGTGTGTGAGGATTAAATTGACTATAGCGTATATTTTTAAGTGGGGCAAGGCAGTCCTGTGCGCATTCCTATTTTCTCGGTTCGACTATTAATCAGAGAGGGGGGAGGCTTTCTTTATGCTTGACATCTATGACGCATTGCATCATATTAGTAGTTATGACACAATGCGTTATTTGGAATTTATTTTATTTTAAATATAATTTTATGGGAGATGGGAAAAATGACCATAGAAAAAACAGCAGAAGCAACTAAAGGCGAATCCAGATTTTACATTGCGAAAACCATGAATAAAGCAAGGGCAGACATTGAGAAAAAACTAAAAATGTACAACGAAAAGTATGTGAAAAAACAACTTGAAAAAGGCCGTGAGTTTATCGCGGAGCTTAAAGCAGACCCTGTTAAGAGAATTGATGACCTCATTGATGACAGCAGAGAAGTCATTAAAAAAGTAAAATTTCATGGCTTGGAAACCATAGATAAAAAAATGGATGTCGCAAAAAAAGATGTTCTTCAAAAGATTGAAAAAATTAATCAAGAAACCCGGACGATATATAAAGGGATTGGACACGATGCAAAGTTGATCATTGAGGACATGGTGATCCTGGGTAAAGAGAAACTGAACAAAATGCCCCTGAAAAAAAACATTGAAAAGAAAATTTTTGATGGTATCGATGCCATTCCGGCAAAACTCAACCTTCCATCAAAAGAAGAAATAGAGCGTCTGATTACGGAAATTGAAGATGTAGATAAGAAAATAAGTGCACTTAACAAACAAGATGTGAATGCGTAAGCGGGCTTTCTCAACATGGGGCATACGTCCTTGTTGGAAGGACTCACTACGCTTGACTTCCAACCAAAAGGTTGCAACAGACACGCTTCGCCTGCTGATGAACTTTTGGTTTGCCTTTAAAAACAATGGAAAAATCAGGAGAAGACAATGTTAAATATAAAAAAATACTCAAATGGGAGATTTTTTGACACTGCCGCAAAAGAATACATTAAACCGGAAAAGCTGGCAGAATTGATTAAAAAGGGTGAAAAAATTCAAGTCACCCTGACCAAAACAGGGAAAGATATTACAGACGTCGTTATTGGACAGTTTTTAAAAAAAGAAGAACAGAAAAAAGACAGCTCCTTTCGGGCCACTGATAAACTGGTAAAATGGCTGGGGGAAGTCATTGATACAAAAATTGAGCAGGTTATGGACGTTGTGAAATTACCCACCAGGGAACAGGTTGCCAACCTGGATAAAAATATCAAAGAACTAAATAAAAAAATTGATGCATTGACGTTATCCCGGGACAAGGTCACAACTGCAAAATCTCCAGCTCCAGAAAAATCCTCGGATGCCCCCAAGAGCAAGGCTTCCAAACCCTGAGCCCTTTTACCTGCAAATTATATTCATGATGATGCCGGGAAAATGGGAACGCCCACAAACCATACCCCTTGGGAGAATGACATGCACCGTATCAAAAAATATGCAAATAGAAAGCTGTATGACACCACTGATAAAAAATATATTTCCAGAGTACGCCTTTCAGAACTCATCCGGCAAGACAAGGACATCATCATTATTGATAATGAAACCGGAGAAGATATTACAGCTTCAATTGTGTCAAGTCTCATTGCCACAACAAGGGGGAAAGCTGGTGCTACTGTCTCATCGGGTGTTTTGATCCAGCTGTTCAAAAAAGGCGGGAACGCCTTGACAGATTATGCGAAAAAATATGTCTCCTTCTGGCAGCGATCATTTACCATGGCTGAAGATGAAATCGATGACATGGTCAAGAAACTTGTAAAAAGTCAAGAAATCTCAACATCTGAGGGAACCCGCTTGAAAAAAGAGATCATAGGGTTTACGACCTCTTTGAAAGGCTGGATTTCAGATACCATTGATAGGCGATTGAAGGAACTTCTGTCCGCAACAAATCTTGCGACAAAAGATCATATTTATGAATTAAACGCGCGTATCCATATCCTGGAAAAAAAGCTGGAAAAATTTGAGGATTTTTATGTAAACGAAAAAGAGAGGATAAATAAAGGATAAGGGGCACTCTTTTTCAAGGTCAGAATATTATAACTCAACTCTCGGTCTTCAGGTTTGGGTTTGTTCACAAGCTGATCCTTACTGTGATTAAGTGTCGAACCTGGAAAATGGGAATACACATATTCATGGCTACAAGTTGTAGATTTTACCCTGGGGTTAAAATGATATTGACAAAGGGATGGATCAATTTTACACAGGGGGTATCAATTTCAGGAACAGGGCCTGATCATGGTGCCTGCCCTTTGAACCGGATCAATATTAAATATGCTCAATGCCAGCACGCAACGTTAAGGTTGTATGCTGGAAGGAGCCTTAAAATTTTGAGGTAATGCCATTAAACGGATAAACACAGTTAAAGAGATGATGGAGTATGCCGATGAGGTGCGCCTTGACCGGCGGACAATTGCCCTTGTGCCCACAATGGGCTTTCTTCACAGGGGGCATCTGACATTGATGGAAGAGGCGAAAAAACATGCCGATGATGTTGTGGTGAGTATTTTTGTAAATCCCGCCCAGTTCGGTCCCAACGAAGACCTTGCCACCTATCCAAGATCAATGGAAAAAGATCTTGAACAATGCCGGGAAAAAGGGGTAGCAGCTGTCTTTACCCCGGAGGTTTCAGAGATATATCCCCAGGGCTTC
Organism: Desulfocicer niacini; assembly: GCF_054657595.1. Taxonomy (NCBI): domain Bacteria; kingdom Pseudomonadati; phylum Thermodesulfobacteriota; class Desulfobacteria; order Desulfobacterales; family Desulfobacteraceae; genus Desulfocicer; species Desulfocicer niacini. Next base: position 38,362 of record NZ_BAAHYK010000033.1, on the reverse strand, counting down.
CAGACTTATGTGGCGCTGAAAAAACTTCCCCTGCACCTTTGCGGACTATCCCGCCCGGTTTTTTTCAGGGGAATTACAACAGTGGTTTCCAAGCTGTTCAACATTGTAAAACCCCATATTGCCGTGTTCGGGCAGAAGGATTTTCAGCAGCTGACCATCATAAGGCAGATGGTCAAGGATTTAAGCTTTGACATTGATATTGTGGGTGTTCCCATTGTCCGGGAACCAGATGGCCTTGCCATGAGTTCCCGGAACAAGTATCTCAGCGTGGATCAGCGTTGCGATGCCCTTCTGCTGTATCAGGCCCTTGGCCAGGCACAGAAGATGATAGGGGCAGGTGAAACAGATGCCGCTAAGGTAGTGAGCCGTGCCAGGGAAATACTCTCATCCTGCCCGGATATCACCATTGATTATGTTTCCATATGTGATACGCTTACCTTGGATGAGGTTGATTCCATTAGGGAGCCAGTGCTCATGGCCATAGCCGTGATGCTTGGCAAAACAAGGCTTATTGATAATATGGTGATTTCTTCGGAATCTTAAATATTTGGCCTTGTACTGTGATTCGATGTTCAAGTTTTTTGCCGATTTTGCGAGACCGGGTCAGGCTTGTGTTATTGGCGTTATCGACATCTTAAGGTTTATGGAAATCGCCTGAAGCGGCTGGTTATAATTATATTCTGCCACGTTGTCGTCGATGAGGGGGGGCTGCCTTCCCGGATCAAAATGGCCCGTTCCAGGTTGAAGATACGCTCCCCATAGTTGTTCAGGGTTTTTTCATCCATTTTAATGCTGGTAACTGCGGAGAAGGTACGGCTTTCCAGGGGGGGATCTCCCACATGGTCAGGGGTGTTCCAGAAGAACATGACAGGCCAGCAGGAGTCACATGGCAAAAGGCAGTCTTTGGTGTAGGTTCTGTCCATGATATTGCCCGCTGCATGGGCATTTCCCTCATGGATCATCTTGAGGTCAAGCGTGTTTAACAAAGCTCTGTCAGCCATATTATTGGATTTTAAGTTAGCAGTTGAGGATTCTATCTGCCCATGTTAACTTGCTCCAGTCAGCTTAAATGAAGATTTATAACTGCGATGTGGAGGGAACTTGCCTTGAACAAGCTTGTGAAACATGAACTGACATCCTTTGAGGACCTTGCCATTGGCCAGAAAGCTTCACTAAAAAAAACAATAACCGAGGCGGATCTGGATCATTTTATCGCCATCACCGGTGATGTAAATCCTCTGCATGTTGATGACGAATTTGCCAGGCAGACTTTTTTTGGCCAGCGCATTGCCCACGGCATGCTCTCCGCTGCATTGTTTTCCACCATGGTGGGGATGCATTTACCCGGAACCGGGGCCATCTATAAATCACAGACCCTGGAATTTCTGGCTCCGGTTTTCATTGGGGATACCCTGTGTGTATGGTTTGAAATAACAGACATCAATGCAGCAGTCGGAGAAATCGGCATTAACAGCTGGATCGAAAATCAGGATGGTAAAACGGTGATTCAGGGGCGGACCACGGCGTCTCTTTTACGGGGTTTTAGATACCGTGATGGAATATAGCAATGAACTGTAAGAAAAAAAATATATTGATCTCTGTCTGCTGCTTGATTGTTTTTGTTTCCGGATGTGCAGGGATACAGCCAAATGATTTGCCGGCACCAACCCAACTTCCCGGCATCAACCGAAGTATGAACCGACCAGGATTCTGGATCAGCCATCATTCCCACCCAGATAAGATCCTGATGGACTTCAAAGACATTGATGCTTTTAACCGGCATGTGGAAAAAGAACTTGGATTCATTCGCAATGTTTTGGAAATTGAACCTGTATATGATGGTAAATCCCTTGCCCGTTCCATGGAAAAACGCATTGTTAAACAGACGCTTAAGCACCTGTACTTAAAAAACGGCAGACCGGCGGACACGCTTTTTTACCGTGACATGAGCCGGCAAATGAATATAAAGAACATACCCGATGATATGGTGGTGCGGTACGGCGTTGTCACAGCTTACACAGACCAGCGGATTTTGCCCACCGCTCAGGGCATGTATTCTGCTCCCCGGGATCTGGAATTTGACCAACTTCAGAACAGCGGGCTTGATCTTGGTACTGCTGTTGCCGTTTTACATGACAGTGCCGATGGCCAATGGCAATATGTGTTATCTGCCTTGAGTGCCGGTTGGGTGAAAACCAATATGGTGGCAATTTGTTCCCGGAACCGTCTTCGGGCCTTTGAAGCCCCGGATTCTTTTGTGGTGGTCACCGGGGCCAAGGCAGATATTTACCTTGATTCCCGGTTAACAAAATACCATGATCATGTCCGCATGGGAACTCGCCTTGGCATGGCAGGTTTTACCGGGGATGTGGTTCAGGTGAACCTTCCCGTTAGAGATGACCATGGCAGACTTCAGATACACAAGGGATATATCCATGCAAAAAAGGTGTTAAACGGATATTTGCCCTATACTCCCAGAAACATTATCACCCAGGCCTTTGAGTGTTTGAATGCACCCTATGGCTGGGGTGGCATGTACGGAGAGCAGGATTGCTCACGATTTGTAAATTCTGTTTTTGCCACGGTGGGAATTCGGCTTCCCAGAAATTCATCGGCCCAGGCAAAGGTGGGGATAACTCTTGGAGCCTTTGATGCACATGCAGACTTTCTTGAAAAACGTCAAATTATCCATGATAAGGCTGAAGTGGGGTCAACTCTGATGTATCTCAATGGCCACATCATGCTTTATCTGGGGGAAGTAGGGGGGCAGTTTTATGTGATTCATTCTTTGTGGGGGTATGGGGGCTCTGGCAAAAAGGCCCATCAGGTCCGGGTGGTCAACGGGGTCAGGGTAAGTGCCCTGGCACTGGGGTCAGGTTCCGCCAGGGGCTCTCTTATGGATCGATTAAAAACCATCCCCTCCATTGTTGCGCCTTAAACTTGATGGTCCTGACTCTATAGGAGAGATATTATGACGCTTTTGAGTTTCATCGGACTTGCAACCGCAATGTTCGTCTTAGCCATAACCCCTGGTCCGGGGGTTTTTGCCACAGTTTCCAAGGCCCTTGCCCATGGGTTCAGAAAAGCTGTTCCCGTGATTCTGGGAATTGTTACCGGAGATTTGATTTTCCTTTTATTTGCCATTTACGGGCTTTCCGCAATCGCTGAAATTTTTGGAACGCTGTTCTCAATGATCAAATATCTGGGCGGCGCTTATCTGGTGTGGCTGGGAATTAAATTGTGGCGTTCAGCACCGGACAATCTTGATGTGACAATCCAGCCATCACCATCCGGTAAATACAATTTCCTTGCCGGTCTTTCCATCACGCTTGGGAATCCCAAGGTGATTTTGTTTTATCTTGGTTTTCTTCCCACCTTTGTGGCCTTGGAAACCCTTACCATAGTTGATGTCGTGCTGATTGCACTGGTGGTCTCATCCATACTGGGTACGGTCATGCTCTTTTACGCATTCAGTGCATCCCGGGCACGGCGATTGTTTCAAAGCAGGAGTGCACGGTCAAACATGAACAAAACCGCTGGAACCGTCATGATCGGCACCGGTTTTGTATTACTTTCCAGTACCTGATGGTATCAAGACAGCATTTTTTTGCCAACGCATTTCCAGTTTAACATTTTCCCTGAACATGCTAACATCGGGCCATGCTAAAATTCTTGGACAAAATTCCATATTCGGTGCTGATCATTTTTACAATCATGATGCTGGCGGCTCCGCTAAGGCCGATGCCCCATGTGTTTGAAAAAATTATCATGCTGGCAAATGGAACCCTCAGCAGGCCCATTGATATTTTTGATTTATTATTTCACATATTCCCATTGAGTCTGCTGGTTCTCAAATTCATAAAAAGACCCCGATGATCACCAGAGTCGGGGTGCCGTCAAAAAAAAACCTGAGTCTTCAGCTCAGGGGGGCTACTTAAAATCAGGTCAATGTGTTTTAAATATCAGTTCAGTTGCCGAAAGCGTTCTGACGAAATTTTATCCTGCCACATCAATGCCAAGGTCGCACCCCAGATGTTCATCGGGATTGCTGCACTCAAAGTTCAGATGACGGGTATCTACATGACCTTCTTTTTTTTCGCTTTCAGACTCGATATAATTTTTTTGTGTCTTTCAGGACATGGCCGATAAGGTAAATATTCTGCACTGTCCGAATACGTACATCAAGCCGAATATTTACGGATAAAACATCAAGGAATGGACTTAAGCATGCACAGAACAATAAATAAAAATTATCCCTGCCAATATGAACAGCACTTTGTGCTTAAAAACGGGATAAGGTTATTTATCCGACCTGTCCTAACCACAGACGGTGATCTGCTTGTGGATCTTTTCAACAGAATGTCGGCCCGATCCATCTATCTGCGCTTTCTCAGACGTCTTGATGCCCTTCCCGAAGACCTGATCCGTCGCTTTACTCAGGTGGATTATCATGGCGAATTTGCCCTTGTGGCCATGGTTCAAAAAGAGGAAGAGGAGATTGTCGTAGGGGTGGCACGGTATGGCCAGAATCCCCATGAAGATGCTACAGACCTTGCCGTTGCCGTCTGCGACGGCTGGCAGCACTTTGGGCTTGGCAAGATATTATTGTTGAAGATAATTGAAATCGCCGGGGAAAATGGTATTTTAAGATTTACCGGTATGATGGATGCCCAGAACAGCGTTATCCGTCACATGCTTTCTGAACTTGGATATGATGTGGTCTATGTTTTGAGGAACGGTTTCTTTCAGGCGGATATTGTTGTTTGAATAGTCGCTTTTTTGGGGGCCTGGTCAAAAGCACAATAACACAAGCCTGAAACCATTGACCCGCCAACTGTGCCGGGTAGCCTACGTTGTGACCAAGTCCGAAAAACCCGTTCAAAAGGAGGAAAGTCAATGAAAGATCAATTCAGAAAACAAGCTGAAAAAAGAAGTATTGATCTATCCTGCCAGCCTGTCATCCAGGCTGGTCTGAAACAGGGCATAGAAACCGCCTGGGAGCGCCTGGAAAAGCAGCAGCCCCAGTGCGGATTCGGTCAGCTTGGCATCTGCTGCACCAACTGCGAAATGGGACCCTGTCGCATTGATCCCTTTGGCAATGATCCCCAGAAGGGGGTGTGCGGTGCCACGGCAGATACCATTGTGGTCAGAAACCTCATCCGCATGCTGGCCACCGGGGCCGCAGCCCATTCCGACCATGGCCGGGAGGTGGTGGAGGTGCTTCATGATGCAGCTACGGGCAGGGCCGATGCCTATCCCATAAAGGATGTTGAAAAATTAAAGATCCTGGCCGAAGAGTACGGCATTGACACGGACGGCGCCGCCCCAAACACCCTGGCAGAATCCCTTGCCTTGAAGATCCTTGAAGAGTTCGGCACCATCAAGGGAAAACTTCAGTTCTTTGAACGACTGCCGGAAAAGAGAAAATCCCTGTTAAAAAATCTGGGCATTGTCCCAAGGAGCGTGGACAGAGAGATTGTGGAGACCATGCACCGGGTGCATATGGGTGTGGACAATGATTACATTAATCTGTTGACCCATGGGCTGAGAACGGCCCTGTCAGACGGCTGGGGCGGATCCATGATGGCCACTGAAACCTCGGATGTGCTGTTTGGAACCCCTGCTCCCCTGACCTCCCACGTGAATCTTGCCGTTTTGAAGCCCGATCAGGTGAATATCATCCTCCATGGTCACAACCCCGTTTTGTCTGAAATGATCGTCAATGCCGTCATGGACAAGGATGCCGTGGCCAAGGCAAAGGCAGTGGGGGCCACCGGCATCAACCTTGCCGGTATGTGTTGCACAGGCAACGAACTCTTAATGCGCCGGGGAATTCCCATTGCCGGTAACATGCTCAACCAGGAGCTTGCCATCATGACCGGTGCGGTGGAGGCCATGGTGGTGGATTATCAGTGCATTTTTCCGGCCATAACTGATGTGGCCGGTTGTTTCCATACCCGGGTGATCAGTACCGCTGCCAAGGCAAAGTTTCCCGGTGCCGTTCATATGGAGTTTGAGCCCCACAGCGCACGGGAAACCGCCGCTGCCATCGTGGACCAGGCCATTGAGAATTTTCCCAATCGGAAAAAAGATCGCCTGTGCATCCCCGACCATCCGGCAGACTGGACAGCAGGCTTTTCCGTGGAGGCATTGCTCAAAGCCCTTGGGGGAACGATGGAACCCCTCCTGGATGCCATAAAATCGGGTCAGATCCGCGGGGCCGTCGGCATTGTGGGCTGTAACAATCCCAAGGTAAAGCATGATTTTGCCCATGTGCGCATCATGGAACGCTTGATTGCACAAAATGTTCTGGTGGTGGGCACGGGCTGTGCCATGATCGCCGCCGGAAAGGCAGGGCTCATGATGCCGGCATCCGCAGAAAAAGCGGGGGACAGCCTGAAGGCTGTGTGCCAGGCCCTTGGCATTCCACCGGTCCTGCACATGGGTTCCTGTGTGGATTGCAGCCGGATACTGGTGCTGGTGGCGGCCCTTGCCAGGGCTTTGGATGTAGATATCAGTGATCTGCCCGTGGTTGGCAGTGCACCTGAATGGTATTCGGAAAAAGCCGTGTCCATCGGGTCCTATTTTGTGGCCTCAGGGGTGACGGTGCACCTGGGACTTCCCCCGAGAATCCTGGGCAGCAAGGCCGTTACGTCATTGTTGACTGAAGGGCTGGAATCCGTTGTCAAGGCAAGCTTTTTTGTGGAGACAGATCCAGACAAGGCTGCGGATGCGATGATAGAAAAGATTGATCAGAAACGAAAAGCACTTGGCATATAATTTTTTTCCAGGGAGGACTTGATGAGATACAGAATTGCAAGTTATCGGGAAAAAAATAAAAGAGAAAAGAACCTCACCTGTTTCAGGGGGTACCCATGAAACAATATGTCATTATTGGTGCCAGTGCGGCAGGGATTGCTGCAGCTGAATCCATACGCCGTCATGATAAAACGGCAAAAATTGTAATGGTTTCCGACGAAATGGAAAAACCCTATTTCCGGGTGACGCTCTCCTTTGTTCTTGCCGGAACCATTGGTGGCGATAAACTTTGTCTGGCATCGGATCGGTATTTAACTGAGCTTGGGATTCGCTTTATCTCCGGCAGAAAAGCCCTTGGCATTGATGCGGCAAAAAATCAGGTGCATCTTGATGATGCCACCCGTGTGGATTATGACGCCCTGTTGCTGGCCACGGGCTCCAGGCCCCGGACAATTGATATTCCCGGACTTGATAAAAAAGGGATTTATTATTTCAGAACCCGAAAAGATATGGAAGGGGTGAAGGCCATTGCAGGAAAAGCAACCAGGGCCGTTGTCATTGGGGGCGGACTTGTGGGCATAAAGGTGTCTGATGCCCTGTGTAATCTTGGCATAAAGGTTCGCATGATGGTGACTTCAGATAAAGTGCTGTCCCAGACGGCGGACCCGGAAACCGCGGACATTGTGTTAAATATTTTGAAGTCCCGGGGTCTCACCGTGGAAAACGGTGTGTCTCCCCTTGCATTCCAGGGCCGAGGAGAATTCGTTGAACGGGTACTCACGGATGCCGGGGAGCGCATTGCCTGTGACCTGGTGGTCATCGGTAAGGGTGTAGTTCCCAATGTCGGGCTTGCCGGGGATTTTCCCGTTGGTGGGGAAGGGGCCGCCCATGCCGATGGTATTGAAATCGACAGATACCTTGCCACTTCGGTTCCCAATATATTTGCGGCAGGGGATGTGGCCAAAAGCCTGGACATTGCCACTGGGATATCAGAAATACACGCCATATGGCCTGTGGCGGTGGAGCAGGGCAGAACTGCGGGATGCAACATGTGCGGTATCAAGACCCCCTATGGCGGTGCCCTGAATCGCAATGCCTTTCACATGGGGACAAGTTATGTCATCACCGGCGGGCTCTTCAATCCCGGAGCCGATGATGCCTGCACCATCCATGTGTATCGTCACCCGGAGAAAAATATCCATCGCCGCCTGGTGACTCGAGACGGCCGTATTGTGGGCATGGCATTTGTCAACGATACCCCTGCCGCCGGAAGGGTTCTTGCCATGATCCAGCGAAAACAGAAGTTGTCTGCACTACCGGTTGATATCCTGTCCCCGGGATTTGATTTTAATCGGTTGGTTTGACTCAGACGAGAAAGGAGAGAACATGAAATCAGTTGTCCTTGATCCGGAAAAATGTGTGGGATGTAAACACTGCTATCTTGCCTGTGCGCTGGTGCATTCCCAGAGTGATGATATTTTCGGTGCCATAAATGAAATCCCTGTGCCAAGGGCACGGATATTTGTGGACATCGCCCATGATCAAAAGGCCTTTGCCAATCGCTGCAGGCACTGTGATCCCTCTCCCTGCCTTTCTGCTTGCCCCTCCGGGGCCATATTCAGGGATGAAGACACGGATTCCGTTTTGATTGATCAGGAAAAATGCATCAACTGCGCCATGTGCGCCATGGCCTGTCCCTTTGGAGTTATCCGGTTTTATCCCCAGGAGCAGATGCCCTTTCACAGGGTGGTGGCCGTAAAATGTGATAATTGTGTACAGCGCATCCGGGAGGAGCAGATCCCGGCCTGTGCGGAAGCCTGTAAAACCGGTGCCCTTGTTTATGGAGAAATCAATGATGTGCTGCGGGAAAGGCATTTGGTGGCCATCCGTCAGGAAAAACTGCCAGCGGGAATACAGACCTGGAGGGCCATGAATCTTCATTGAGCCTGAACTGAAGATTGGTTTTACGAGAACGGGCGCAGTCATAAGTACCTACTCGTCAGTCATAAGTTCCCCAATGTGCCAGCGCATAATGTGTTTCTTTAAAATTAAAACCAACACATGTGGTATGAAAAATGAGAACTTATGACTCGTGAGGTATTTATAAAATACGTCTGATCCCGTTGCCACCACTTAAGTTCGAAAGTAATTATATTTTTTTTAATAAAGTGTTATTTAAGGTGCCGAAGTTGTGCTCAACTTCTAAAGGGTTTCTTGTTGACAATAATCCAGTAAAATCATATCTTATCATAATATGTATTTAAATAGATATTTTCGGTTCCTTTTCTGATCTTGATATAACCATCCAACTTTTTGAATTTAATAAAATTATCCCACTCAACTGAGTCAACTGATTCCCTTATAGCGCGAACGTTGTAATAAGAATGTTTATCAAAAGAAAGAAGATTATGTAGTTGTATTGTATAATATTGAAAGCCAGTAACATTTAAAAAGGAGGAATATGATGAAAAAAACAAGTAGAATTCCTGTAGTACTCATTGCTTGCTTTGTGGCTATCGGAATCAGTGGCTGTGCATCTCAAACTGATCATGTAAAATCCCTTCAGGATCAATTAACGGCAAAGGACAAAACCATTTCAAGTCTGAATACTGATTTGCAAAGCACAGAAGAAACCCTTGCTCAGTATAAAACAAAATTGTCTGCAACAGAGAAAACCGCTGAAGAAAAACAATTTGAATTGGAAGAGCAAAAGATGGAAATGGAGAAAGCCAAATTGCTGAACACAGCGCCACTCCTTCCTCCCAATCCTAAGGTGGGTGAGTGTTATGCAAGGGTGTTTATGCCCCCCCAATATAAAACAATTAAAAAAACTATATTAAAAAAACAAGCTTCAGAACGTGTCGAAATTTTACCCGCTTCATATGGTTATGAAGATAAGGAGATCCTTGTCAAGGAAGCCTCTGAAACCATTCAGGTGGTACCGGCTCAGTATGGTTGGGAGACTGAAACCGTAATGGTCAAGGAAGCCTCCTATAAAATGGTTGATGTCCCAGCTCAATATGAATGGACAACGGAAAAGGTTTTGTTGAAACCGGCACATTCCGTATGGAAAAGAGGTCAGGGGCTGGTGGAAAAGGTTGACAATACAACCGGTGAGATCATGTGCCTGGTGGCTGTTCCTGCCACTTATAAAACCGTTAAGAAAAAAATTCTCAAATCAGAAGCAACTTCCAGAAAAATTCAAATTCCAGCCCAGTATAAAACCGTTAAAAGGAAAGTTCTGATTTCTCCTGCTGTCGTTAAAAAAATAACGATTCCTGCAGAGTACAAAACTGTTAAGGTTAAGAAGATGATTACGCCGCCAAAGGAAAAACGCATTGCAATTCCTGCTGAGTACGAAACCATTACCCTTACAGAACAAGTCAGCGATGGAAAACTGGTGTGGCGCAGGGTTTTATGCGAAACCAATATGGGAAAAGACATTATTGTACGGCTCCAGAGAGCCTTGAAAGAAAATGGTCATGATCCTGTCTTTATCGACGGTGTCATCGGATGGCGAACCATGAAGGCCTTGAAAGCTTATCAGACTGAAAAAGGTCTGGCTGTGGGCAAGGTTACCTACAAGACCCTTGAGAGCCTTGGACTTGTGCACCTACCATAGTTTTTTTGTTTTGGATAAGAACTTCATGGATAAAAGGCCTTTCAGGTCTTTTATCCATGGGTTGATAGATTGTTTTGCGCTCTGATGGCAGTACCTCACTTCCAGCGCTCCTTTTGGCCAATATGTGTTAATTATATATTAAGCGTTGCCATATGGTTAACACTGTGATTAATGATTTATTTGATCCCTGTAAATCACATTTCCATACAATTCTTGATTTCAGGGTTAAGAAAAAAGACAATACCTTCTTGAATCCTCCCCTAGATTAAATCCCCTTCTTTTTTTTATTCTTCGTTGAACGTTGGCATCAACCTTGCTGTGTTATGTTATAACAGCGCCCCATAATGCTAAATGGAAATGAACAGATGGTGATCATATTGCTTGGCGAAATCGGTATGTAGTGATCACTCCCCGAATAAATATATCTGGAGGAAGATAACGTGGCATCTGAAACACTATTCTCAAGCGTAAAAGAAGAGGCAAGAAAAAACTATATTGCCATATTTGAGCAGGACTGGCCTGCCTGGCTTGCTGGTATATTCATTGCAATTCTGGCCCTTCTTATCTTTTTGTGGGATACCCCTTGGGGAATTGCAGGTGGATACCGGAATTGGGGAGACTGGTTTCTGTACACCATTGGCGTTAACAGTAAAAAACCTTTTTTCCCCTGGCTGCATCCCATGTCCATGTCAAACTTCGGAATTTTCGCAGGTGCTCTTATGTCGGCCCTGATGAGCCGTCAGTTTAAAATAAGGAAGGCCCCGCCCCTGGAGTACGCCAAAGGCATCATCGGCGGTATCCTCATGGGTTTTGGTGCCGCGTTTGCCGGGGGATGTAATGTAGGCGGCTTTTACACGGCAACCGGTATGCTTTCCATGGGGGGAATTGCCATGATGGTGGGCCTGGGTATCGGTGCCTGGATTGGATTGAAATACCTTCTGTGGGAGATGGAAAATCTTTCCATTAAACCCCTGGTGCAGAAAACAAAGGGTGGTACATTTCTGGGCGTAAATTGGGATATTGTGCAGCCTTATATTGGCGGAACACTTTTTCTTGCCATCGTTGTCGCTTTTTATTTTTATTCCGCCATTGATAAAACCATCCTTGGCGGCATTCTTTTCTTCGGATTTCTCATCGGGCTTGTTATGCATCGCTCCCGTTTCTGTTTTGTGCGGGCATTCCGGTGTCCTTTTATGACTGGGGAATCTGATATGGTCAAGGTTGTGGCAATGAGTCTCATTATTTATGGCATGGGAAGTGCCATCATTAAATGGGCGTGGATCAAGGAACCCATGATGGGGGTGTATCATCCCTTTGTGCTGGGAAGTCTGGGTGGAGGAGTCGTTTTCGGCATCGGCATGATTCTGGCCGGGGGCTGTGCCAGCTCCACCCTGTGGCGTATTGGTGAAGGGCACCTTAAGCTTGTTATGACGCTTTTGGGATTTTCCCTTTCAAATGCCCTGACCCACAAATTTATCACGGCATATAACCTGTCTGAAAAAATGGGGAAAGGGGTTTTTATGCCCGATATTTTCTCCTGGGAGTTGACCATTCCCCTGTTCATTGTTTTTTTTGTGTGTTGGGCTTTTCTGGCCATCTGGAACGAAGAAACTGAAAAATTTGTCATTTTTTAAATAACAGCATTTTTTTAAATTTAACACAGATAATAAGGAGAGAAATCATGGATCTTACAACAATTGAAGCCACACAGGTATTGGACACATGCGGATTGAGCTGCCCCATGCCGTTGCTAAAGACAAAGAAAACACTCAAGGCAATGAAGGCCGGTGAAATCCTTGAAATTTGGGGAAATGATCCCGGTTCTAAATATGATCTTCCCGATTGGGGAAACAAAGGTGGCAATGAATTTCTGGGAATGACGGATGTGGATGGTGGGGTTACCAGATATTTTATAAAAAAGGGGTAGGGGGATGACAGATAAAATTGCGGTATTGATAAAAGACAAGGCCCAGCAATACGAGGGCCTCAGAACAAGCCTGGGGTTACTTCTGGAAATGGCGGAAGTGCAGATGTTTGTTTTAAACCATGAAATTGAAAATATGGACGAAGCCTATTCCGAAAATATGGAATTCATTGACGAAATGGAAGGCGAACGCTATTCCAATAACAAAGAAAATGTTGAAAAATATGGATTTAAATTTGCCACGCTTCCAGAGATCGGAGAGATGTTGAAGCAGGCGACACTGGTCGTTCCATTTTAGCTTGGTTGCCATATCGCCTAGGGCTGTGGCCCATCGGGCGAAACAAAATCAGGTGTCTATTCTACTTGAGGAGAACAGCTGTATGAAAATTTTGCACATATTCAGATCCCGGCCCGATGAGACTGTCAATGCCCTCATGGCACCGTTTTCAGATCAGGAGGAGAAGAAAACAGTCCTCTACGAATCGGACGTGGACTGGGACGAACTGGTGGATGATATCTTTGAATCGGACAAGGTTATTTCCTGGTGGTAGGCCATCGAAGATAAGGAGAAAAAAATGGATAAAGATCTTGCAGCGGCCATGATGCTTCAAAGGTGCAGCTGTTACGATAAGGCGCTTGAGGCAGCAAAAAAAGTTCTGGAAAAGGGCAGTCCTGACTCGGAAGATTCATACCTTGCAAGAGAGATCATCAAGTCCCTTGGAGAGGCCTTTCTCAAACAACGGTTTATGGAAAAAGCCCTGGAATGCTACCAGGCTTTGACGGATGGAAGTCAGGCCCTTAATGAATGCCCTGACACCTCAGATGCGGATGCATTTTCAGACATGGGCCCCAACAGTGTGGAGATCAAAACAGTGGTCAGCGAGGATGTGCTGGAACTTTTCAAGACCATTCAGCAAAGCCAATGCACCAGCGCATCCACCGAAGAATCCTTGCTCAGAGAGGCGGTGTACCATCTGATATTAAAATATGCGTCCAACGAGGGTGTTCGAACCATGCTTTTTAACAAGCTTGAAAAAGTAATCAGAAAAGATTAATAGGGTGAAAATATGGCGCAATCATTGGGAATACTTGTCACTTCAGACAAACATATGGACTATGTTATTAATTTAACGGCAGCGGCACATAAAAAAGAAAAAGCGGTGCAGATTTTTTTCACCGGAGGTGCCGTAAAATTGAGTTTAACCCCAGATTTTAACAAACTTGTGGGTAAGGCAAAACTTGCGATCTGTGATGTGAGTTTCCGGGCACAGGGATTTCATGGCAGAGAAGATGAGGTGCCGGGTGTGGGGTTCAAAGATTTTGCCACCCAGGCCAGAAATGCGGAAATGTCCGCGGAATGTGACCGCTACATTGTTTTATAAACCACATATGGGTGGTGCTTTGCGTGTTGGTCATTAGGGGTTGATCTCAACTACCATCCCGAGGGGGGGGGAATGTGATCAGCCCTCTTTTATTTTGACCTGGGTGTTTTTATGATATATCTTGTTTTTATATTAAAAAACTCTTTGGCAGGTTTGGATGCACCATGGATGTGGGTTCTCAATACAGTTTAATTCCCTATGATTCCCTAAATGCTGTGGTTCCCGCAGCTGAAAGAAAATTGCAGCAGACCCATGCGGAGATAGCTCCTCCAAGCCCGGAATATCAGCTTTCTAAAAAGCATCCAAGGGTATATATTTCTGAGAATTCTGATTTTTCTCCTTCACGCATCTATACGTCCGGCAGCAGGCTGTCAGCCATTGAATACTCAAAAATAGGCGCATTGATTGATGTTTATGCCTGAGCTACAAATTTTGGCTGATCTTATGAGCAAGCCTCACCATTGACAGGGCGCATTTCCATTGACATGTCTGCAAACACGGGTGTTGGGCGACTCTTATTTTGACAAAAAAGGTGATCTGACATAGCATACCTTAATTTATAAAAACTGCAGTGGATACAGGGCGGATGTAATGCTGGACAAAGAATTAAACATGAATACGGTGCTGTCACCGGCCTATTGTGAAATCTGGGATAACTCTCTTCTTGGGGTGATGGTCCTGGATAAAAACGGCATATTTCGTTATATGAACCGCCTTTTTATTCTCACCGATGATTTTCAGGATGAGGATGTTCTGGGTAAACCCATGGTGGATTTTTATCCCCTGGAGCGTGACTGCCACATGTCCATCATGTCCATGGAGACTGGAAAACCCATTTTAAAAAAGACAGTTGTCTACTACACCCACAAGAAAAAACTGGTTAATTCGCTTTGCTCCACCTTTCCCCTTTTGTCCCGGGGCCGGGTGGAAGGGGTCATTCATTTTTCCCTGAATCTTCAGGTTAGTCAGCGTCTCATGGAACGGCATGGAAATGCGGATGCAAAAATAATATCCCGGGAAGTCCCCCGGGAAAAAAAATCCTATCATTTTAGCTCCATTATTGGGGAAGATGCGCAACTAAAACACGCCATCGACTATGCAAAATCGGCCAGTAACACGGATTTTTCTGTTTTAATCTGGGCGGAAAGCGGCTGTGGTAAAGAACTGTTTGCCCAGTCCATCCACAATGCATCGGACAGAAAAGACCATCCCTTTGTGCCCATTAATTGTGCCGCAATCCCGGACAACCTTTTGGAGACCACACTGTTTGGAACCTCCAGAGGGGCCTTTACCGGGGCCATGGAACGGGCAGGTCTTCTTGAAGAAGCCCAGGGAGGAACCCTTTTACTTGATGAATTAAATTCCATGTCCCTGGAGCTTCAGGCCAAACTGCTCCGGGTTATTCAGGAAAAAAAGATACGCAGGGTGGGGGCATTAAAAGAAATTCCCGTGGATGTCAGATTCATTTCCACCTGCAATATTTCCCCGGCCCGTGCCCTGGAAGAAAATAAAATCCGGGCAGATCTGTTTTATCGCCTGGGAGTGGTGGTGCTGGAAATTCCACCCTTGAATAATCGTCGTGACGATATCCCGTTGCTGTGCCAGCATTTTTTGAGCCAATGGGTGGCCCGATCTCCGGATAAATCCATTCGGATATCCGATGCCGTGCTTGATATTTTTTTTAAATACCCCTGGCCTGGTAATGTCAGGGAATTGGAACATACCTTGAATGCCTGTTTTACCCTGCTCCGTGGCAGTAGCACTATTTATGAGTATCATTTGTCGCCTTACTTCATTGATAATTATCACCGATTGACCAGTGACAGTGCAGGAGAAAACGCAAATGGTCTGATGGGGAATGGGGTTGTTTCTTCTGTGGGATCAACGGCGGGGGTGCAGCAAACTTTTCCCGCGCCCCTAGCCTGCATTGAAGACAACGGGAAAATATGTCTTTCCTCGGCTTTGAAAAGTATTGAAACCATATACATTGAAAAATCTCTTAAACGGGCCGGGTACAATATTTCAAAAGCTGGCAGGTTTCTTAATCTTTCTCCCCAGGCTCTACGATACAGAATTAAAAAGCTTGGTATTCATGTTGCAATTGAATAAACTTGAACATCGAATTTAACAACCCTCCCCAATAAAGTTCTTTTTCCACTCTTTCCCTCCTGGTGAAAAATAAATATATATTTGAAAATTTTTTTAAATTGCAAAATATTATTTCAAACTCAAATTTTCCATTTTTCAAAGATTCCATCAATGCATTTGCCTGAAGTTGATAAATTAAACATTTGATATAATTAAGTTATTTGACTTTTCTGCCCAGTTGCAATAGAGATTGATATCCTGTGGCACATGCTTTGCTAATTGTATATTCAGTTTAGATGCACAAGTCCTGTTACAACAAATTACCTTTGTCCGGTTCCCGGCAGTGGTTTTATTTTCATATATTTGCAGTATCACGAAGTTGAATACTAAATTTTAAGGAGTCATGAAGATGGGAATTGAAAATAAAACAGCTTCATACATGAATAGAATAAATAAACTCCGTGACCGGGTTGTCAATGCGACCCCCACCATGGATATTGAAAATGCACTGATTCTCACCGAAAGTTTTAAAAAAACAGAAGCCCTTCCCCGGGAAATGCGAAAAGCCCAGGCCTTTAAAGACGTATGCACGAAGAAAACCATAACCATATGGGACAATGAGCTTATTGTGGGGTGTTCCGGCAAGATGGCAAGGGGCGGAGTCCTCTGCGCCGACGTCTGCTGGTCTGTCCTTGACAAGGAGCTGGAAACCATCAGCAATCGTCCCTACGATCCTTTTTACATCTCCGATGAAGATAAAAAATTATTCAAAGATGTGATTAAACCCTATTGGCTGGGACGCTCCAATTTTGAAAAATGGGAGGCCCAGGCCCCCAAAGACATCGTTGATCTCAAAGAAAATGCCGTTATCTACATTGACCGGAAAGCAGTGCGGGGACCAGGTGAACTGACTCCTGCCTATGACGAACTGCTGAGAGAAGGCATGGATGGCATCATTGCCTATATTGAACAGAAAAAATCCGAGTATGATCTGTCCAAACCCAATCATTATCCCAGGATTGCCTACCTCAACGCCATGATCACAGCGGCAGAGGGTATGAAAATACTGGGAGAGCGATACAGAGAAGAGGCCCTTCGCCTGGCAGCTGAGGAAACCGATGAGACCCGTCGTGGTGAGCTTGAAAAAATCGCCGAGGTGTTTTCCCAGATTCCGGCCAGGCCTGCCCGTAATTTTCATGAGGCCATTCAGTTTGTGTATCTGTATCACTCCAGCATTTTTATGGAGCAGAATGCTGCAAGCTATAACCTGGGGCGCATAGATCAATATCTCTATCCCTATTACAAAGCCGACCTTGAAGCCGGACGTATTAGCCCGGAACACGCCCAGGAGCTGTTTGACTGCACCTGGGTGAAACTTGCGGAACCTTGCCTGTTCCAAGATGGCGTAACTGCAGAATATGCCAATGGATACACAATGTTCCAGAATGTGTGCGCTGGTGGTATTGACCAGTTCGGCCAGGATGCCGTCAATGATCTGTCCTACATGGTTATCCAGGCATCCATGGATACCATGCTTTACCAGCCATCTTTGTCTGTGCGGTACAATCTGGCCAAGAATCCTGATTCTTTCCTCAGGAAATGCGCGGACTGTATCAACACCGGCAATGGATTTCCCGCCTTTCACAATGATGAGGTGGGTATAAGGATGATGCAGAACAAAGGTGTGCCTCTGCATGAAGCCTATGACTGGAACCCCTGCGGATGTGTGGAGACCAACCTGAGCGGTCGTATCCGGGGCTATGTCAGTGCCGATGTGAACCTTGGCAGTATTGTGGAATTTGTCATGAACCGCGGAATTCATAGAAAAAGCGGCAAGATGCTGGGCATTGATACCGGAGATCCAAGGCAGTTTTCCACCCATCGTGAATTTGCAGATGCCGTTAAAAATCAGATTGATTACATCATTAAAAAGGTGGTGGAGGCCAATAATGTTCTGGATGAAATCTGGGATGATCGACCGGTGCCTTTTATATCCTTGACATTCAGAAACTGCATTGATACGGCCACGGATTATACCCATGGCGGCACCAAATACAAGTGCGGAAACGGTATTATTTACGATGGTATTGCTGATTTCATCAACAGCATCGCCGCTGTGAAAGAACTGGTATTTGATAAAAAATCCGTGACCATGGGCCAGCTCATTGAGGCATTGGATGCTGATTTTGAAGGGTTTGATGAGATCCGGGAAAAATGTCTCAATGCCGAAAAATATGGCAATGACCTGGATAATCCGGATCGTGTGGCCGCAGAAATGATGACCCACATCGCCGTTAATACCAATAAGCAGGACAGTAAATACGGTAAACTCATGTCCGGTGTGCTGCCTGTTACGGCCCATGTCCCCCTGGGAAAGGTGGTGGGAGCCCTGCCGTCGGGAAGAAAAGCATGGACCACCCTGACAGACGGTTTAAGCCCCACCGGCGGTACCGATGTCAATGGGGCAAGTGCGGTGCTTAAATCCGTCGCCAAAATTCCCCATGACCTTTTTTCTTCGGGTACTCTTTTAAACATGAAGCTTTCCAACGAATTGATGAAGGAGGAAAGGGGCCCGGTTCATCTCATGTCCCTTTTAAAAAGTGCCTGCTCTCTTGGGGTTTTTCATGCCCAGTTCAACGTGGTGGATAGAGAAGTCCTTCTGAAGGCCCAGAAATACCCCGAAGATCACAAGGATCTCTTGATCCGGGTGGCGGGTTACACGGCCTATTTTGTGGAATTGTGCCCGGAGGTACAAGATGAAATCATCCATCGAACGGTCCAGGAGGAGTTTACGCCTGCCAGGGCCGGGGGATGCTGCTAAACACTGAGTTGTTGACCCATAGAACGGTCATGTTTTGTCGGACACAATAAATATAGGGTCGTAGACGCGGAGCTAAATGGTATTATACCGCCGCCCCCCGACGGGCAATGGTCCCGGACCGGAACTGTAGACAGCTCAATTGTCCGGTTCCTATTGCCCATCGGGGGGCGGCTCTGCTGAGGTAGACTTGAAGGCTACCTTTTCATATCAAAAAACATACATGGCAGTTATCAATTGCCACAACGAAGATAGAAAAAACCGTTGCTGGCAAAACCCAGTACCCAGTACCTGATACCCAGTACCCGGCATCTGGCTTTTTCATAAAAAATACCTCCGGGTGAAAAGGAGAAAACCGCCATGACCCCTGGCAGAATATTGAGAATCGAAAAATTGTCCATTTTTGACGGGGACGGCCTTCGAACGGTGATTTTCCTCAAAGGATGTCCATTACGGTGCCGGTGGTGTTCCACCCCGGAGTCCCAGAAAAACACCACGGATTTTGGTATCCATAAAAATAAATGCACCCATTGTTTTACCTGTGTAAATATCTGTCCAGAAGGGGCCGTTTCTTATAATAAAACAACCGATGTTTTTACCACAGACATGTCACGTTGTACCGATTGCAGGCAATGTGTTGAAGGCTGTCCGGCCAATGCCCGCATTGCCTATGGATACAACGCCACCGAGGATGAAATGTTAAGGGAATTGGGTAAAGACTCGGTTTTTTATTACCACTCCGGTGGCGGTGTCACCGTCAGCGGGGGGGAACCCCTTATGCAGAAGGATTTTCTGGCATCCCTTCTGGAGGGCTGTGTCATGCAGGGTATAAACACAGCCATTGAAACAAGCGGCCATGTCCCCTGGGATAACATTGAAAAGGTGCTTCCCTGGGTGGATACCCTGTTTTACGATTTAAAGCACCTTGATACCAATGTTCATAAGCAGATAACCGGGATGGGCAATGGGTTGATTCTGGAAAATTTGAAAAAAATTGATGAAACCCCCCGCTCCTTTCCCCTTATTGTTCGTATGCCGGTGATTCCCTCCCTCAATGATGAAGATTCCAACATTAAAGCCCTGGGGCTGTTCTGCCGGGGGCTTAAAAAAATAAAGGAAATTCAGCTGCTGCCCTACCATCGTCTGGGCATTGAAACCTATCGTCGTCTATCTCTTGCCTATGCCTTGGAAGGTATTCCCAGTCCCGATGAGGGCGAGATGGGAAGGAAAAAGAAATTGCTCACAGATATGGGCCTGACCGTGAAAATTGGCGGATAACCCCTGATTTGAAGGCGATGAAAAAGCCAGGGCCGCAGCTCTTCTGGATGAAGTGGGATTTGATATGCCAAAGCAGACCCTTGCTGGTAATTTAAATACCATCTAGCTCAAATACATGGCGCTTGCCAGGGCCCGCGGCCCCGGCCCTTATTGGCTGCCAGCAAATTTTATCCCAGGGATATGGAACAATTAAAGGCCGTTGTGGCAGATCTGAAAGCTGCAATTCCCCTGGCCGAAAGGTTGAACATCCGTCTGGCTGGGCAAAAGGAAGGAATTATATAGACCTTACTATGAAAAGACTCATCCTATTTGTTTTGAGTATGTGCCTCATCATTGTATGAGTTTCACCTGCTGAAGCTAAATAAAACCATTGCTCCTATTCTGTTTTATTTGAAGAAATCGTTAACGTTGTTGAAGAGCATTTTTATAATCCTGACCAGATAGCCAAGGCTTTTCCTGCAATTAAAGCCGACTATCGTATAAAGCCGACTATCGTATAAAGCTAAAAAATGTATCTTCTCAAAAGACGTTTTCCAGTTTGGTGAATACCATGCTTGGTGAGTTGAATGCTTCTCACACATATTATTTAACACCAGATGATTATGAATAGTATCAGCTATGTGCATTATTTTCAAAAATTCCAGAGATCGGCAAATTATTTGATGGAAAAGAAGTGTTGTTTTAATCCAAGAAATCGAGAAACGCCTGTACATTGCCTCTGTCTTTAAAAATTGGCGAAAGTATTGTAAAAATAAAAAAAGTTTTAAAAATAAAAATTTTTTTATAAGGATTTTTGTAACTTCGTTGAAGTTGATAAAAATCCTTATACTTTAGTCGGTTATGCTCTATATGAAGCGAATTTACGTGTCCCGGCATATTAATTGCTACTAAAAGTTTGAAAAAAAGTGTGCGAATACGGGGCATTGCCCAAACACTTACATTACCAACCCGAATATTTACATAAATAGTAAAGTATGAGGAATGAAACATGGGACTTATCTTCAACAATGAAACCTGCTCGGGCTGCAAGGCCTGTGAGCTTGTGTGTACCCTGCAGAACATGAAGGAGATCAATCCTTCCAGGGCAATGTTACATGTCTATGGAAAGTTTCCGGACCCAGGCAAGTATTTTGTGGATATTTGTGATCAATGTGGTGCCTGTGCCGAGGCTTGTCCCCAGGGTGCCATTGAGCTTAAAGGGCAGACCTATCGAATAAACAAAGAGAAATGTGATCGGTGTATGGCTTGTGTTCCTGCCTGTCCGGTTAACCTGGTGAAGGTTGACGGCGATGGTTATCCATATAAATGCATCAATTGCAAACAGTGCGTCACTGTCTGTCCACGGGATGCGTTAACATTTGCATAGCTATCAAAAAATAATTAAAAAGCAGTTGCTGTTAACACCCAGCACTTGCTTTTTCATATAACCCACATGTCCTAACGGACACAACGAAGATAGGGTCGTAGACGCGGAACCAAATGGTATTATGCCGCCCCCCGAGGGGTAATGGTCCCGGCCCGGAACTGTAGACAGCTCGATTGGCCGGTTCCTATTACCCCTCGGGGGGGCTCTGCTGAAGTAAATTTGAAGGCGACCTTTTCATATAAAAAGTCTGGAGAGAAACATGCTGTACGGATATGCAGGCAATACCCTGAGAATTGATTTAAGTGCCGGGAAAATAGAAAAAGAGCCCCTTAATAAAGAGTGGGTGGATGACTTCATCGGCGGACGTGGATTTACATCAAAAATTTTATACGATGAAAATCCCCCCAATGTGGATCCCTTTGATGCTGAAAATCGGTTTATCATCGCCATGGGACCCTTGAGCGGACTGTTTTTACCGGCAAGTGGCAAAACCCATTTTTGTACCAAGTCCCCGGCCACCGGAGGATATGGTGACAGCAACATGGGGGGCCACTTCGGAGTCAACATGAAGTACGCCGGTTATGATGTGACCATCATCAAGGGTAAAGCCAAGGATCCTTCATATATATTCATCGACAATGACACTGTGGAGATTCGACCCGCTAGACAATACTGAGGCAGGAGGTCAACGGAAGTAGAAGCTGCCATGAAAGGAGACCTGGGAGAAGATTTTCAGATTTTGACCATTCTGCAGGTGCTGTCGTAAGCTTTGCCCTGGAATGTTATGAAAAGGGTTTTATCTCCAAAGAACAGATGGGCATGGATGTGAAATGGGGAGATCTGGATTCCATTGTTTACATTCTTAATATCATTTCCAAACGACAGGGTATTGGCGATACCCTGGCCCTGGGCGTTCGGGGAGCTGCCGAGATTATTGGGCATGACAGCAGTAAGTTTGCCATCCATGTAAAGGGATTGGAATGGACCGGATATGAATCGCGTAACGCGCCGGGCATGATGCTGGGTTACATGACCTCCGACATTGGTGCACACCATGGACGGTGCTGGGTGCTGGGCTCTGATGTGGCAACCGCCGTGGGGGGAGACAAGAATGCCACGGTGCATGACCTTATCTCCGGTGATTCTAATTTTGACACCATTCCCAAGGCGGATCATAAAAATGTGGTGCCGCTGGTATTAAAGTCTCAGCACTTGCGGCCTGCCTTTGATATTCTTGGTACCTGTCGGCTCCAGTACATGGAGATAGGTCTTGAAACCCAGTATTATGAAGAGCTTTACTACTATGCCACGGGTAAAAAGATGGATTTTGACAAGGATCTGCTGCTTCTTTCTGAAAAAATCTGGCACTTAAACCGCATGTTTAATAAAAGAGAAATTCAGGATTTTGGTCGCAAGTATGACTATCCCCCGGCACGGTTTTACGGGAAAAAGATCCCCAATGGACCCAACAAGGGGCATGTGATGGATTTGGAAGTGATAGAGGAAATGCTCGATACCTATTATGAGGCCAGGGGCTGGGACAAAAATGGTATTCCCACCCGTGAAACCCTGGAAAAACATCGCCTGAACGTATCATAATCAGATTCTCACAGGCTGTTACTCCATGTATGTTATAACATGGCCGGAATTTTTTAATGACCAGGCCTCCCCTTTTATTACTTTTGATTTTTTTTTGCATATAATATATATAAATTAGCGAGTTCATGAATACATCAGTCATGAACTCTTTAAATGATGATACTCAATGATCAAGCTTTTTTTGATCCCAATTTGCCTGAAAATCAGATTCATCGGATTCCACGATGATACCTGGGGAAAATGAGGATGCTTCCAACTTGATCATCAAGTGGTAACTGTGAAATGGAGAATATAAAAAAGTAATGAAATTTAATGCATTGCAGATAAATTCGGCACCTGATGTTCTGGTTAAAGAAATAATTTCTCAGATTGAATCCGGTAAGCTGACCACCGGTGAATGCCTTCCTTCACAGCGTGAGCTTGCAAAAATGTTTAATGTGGGTTTGGGATCGGTCAGAGAAGCCATAAAAATGCTGACGGTTTTGGGATATATAAACGTCATCCGGGGAAAAGGAAGTTATATCACCGAGCCTGTGGATAAAAACCCGGTAGACGGACCGATCCCGGAAAAAATATGGGAGGCCATGTCACTTGCAGATATTATTGCTGCCAGGGTAATCGTGGAGCCTGGAGCAGCCAAGATAGCTGCCAGCCAGCCCCGTGAAGAAACAATAAGAGTCTTTAAACAACTTGCAACTGATATGGAGAATTCTTATAGGGATAAGGATGTTTTTTTTGAACTTGACTTCAGGTTTCATATTGCTGTTGCTGAAGCCAGTAATAATTCGGCCCTTATTGAAATCACAAAGCTTTTGGTGGAAAAATCCCACAGCCACATTGATTTTATGAGTGACTATTTGAGAATCGCCGATCCTTTAATCCTTCATAAAGCTGTGGAAAGCGCAAGGTGTGTTATGGCCTGTATTCTGGACGGTGATGCAGACGCGTCAGAAGAGGCCATGCGTAACCACATAAATATAGTAGATATGGAACTGGATAAAGAGCTTTCCCGCAAAAAAATAACTTGATCCTACCCAAGATGGTGGGCATCCCTTCATTGTGATTATCCTATTTTTTAATGATGGCTTGAATTTCAGACCTTCATTGGGTCTGACGTACCATTCTATAGATTGCCAGCGCATTCATGGCTGGAAAACTGCAGGCAGACTTGATTTGCGATGCTCCGGTTTTCTAACCCATGGTTTTATTTCCGGGAGAGTTGCTTTTGTTTTTTTTCGCGTTTAAGGCTTCTGGCCACAACATCGTCCACCCCCCCCCTCAACTGTGGTGGGTGGACGATGTTGTGGCCAAGCCTTTTTTGAAGTATGCCGAATCCTGGTGTGTTTCAAATTGACATTTTTGAAATAATAAGTTAAGGAGTTAAGGAGTTAAGAACTCTGGCCTTGCAGATTCTATTAAAAATAGGAGGATACCGCATGTCTTTATTTAACGTTTTTGTTTCAAAAACCATTATGTATGTTCCCTCACCTATTGTTAGATTTTTTGCCAAAGATTACGTGGCCGGAAAATCAATTAATGATGCCATTCGGGTAAGTCGTGAACTGAGCAGTAAAGGTGTTGAAACAACTCTGGATATTCTTGGTGAGTATATTACGCTAAAAGAACAGGCCATTCCTTTTAAAGAAGAGTGTCTCAAGATTCTCGAAACCATTAAAAGGGAAAAACTAGATGCAAACCTGTCCGTAAAACCCACTCAGATGGGGCTTTTGCTTGATACTGAGTTTGCCTATGAGAATATGCGCGAAATTGTTTCCAAAGCGGTGGAGTTGGATATATTTATCCGAATAGACATGGAAAATACCCCCAGTCTTGAACCCACCCTGGATTTTTACCGGCGTTTGCGAAATGAGTTTCCCGATCATGTTGGTGTTGCCATTCAGGCGTATATGCGTCGTTCCCATGACGATATTGAGGCCTTGAGCGATGCACCCATGAATTTTCGTCTGGTAAAAGGCATCTTCATTGTCAATCGGCAGGAGGCCTGGAAAGATCCGGAACTGGTCAGCAGAAATTACGTGGAACTGCTTGATCAGATGCTTAGCCATGGCGCTTATGTCGGTATTGCAACCCACGATGAACGTTTGTATTTTGAAGCCCTGAAGCTGATACGAAAATATGGTCTTAAAAGAGACCAATACGAATTTCAGATGCTGCTGGGCGTTGATTCGGAATTGCGTGATCTCATCGTCAGCCAGGGGCATCGCCTCCGGGTTTACCTGCCCTATGGGGAAGAATGGTTGGGCTATTCCCGGAGAAGGCTTTTGGAAAATCCCAATATTGCCAGGGCGGCGCTGGGACAGATACTTCGTGGGAAAGGGGGGAAATAACAGGTTAACAGGGATCTCGAATGAGGGATACTGAATGAATACTGGATGATTTGGTAATACCGCCGGGCTTGGCCACTGTATCGGCCATCCTGGAGTGGGCTCATCCCATTGGCTCGCCGATTATGAAGGCTGGCAGATGTTATGACCAAGGTATTACTATCTTATTGTTTAATTATTTTTTGGCAAGGGAATTTTAGGCTTAATCATTTTGGGGAGTCAGATTTCTTTAATTGATTTACCGTTCATATACCAGGCACGTATCGTTTTTTTATATTGTCATTATATTAAACGGTGGATTAGAAACCGCTGAGTCTCTCATTAAATAAATCGAATCGTTAAGGAGCATCAGAATGGAAGAAAACAAAGGCGGAATTGACAAAACAATAACCATTGGATCGGTGATTGTCTGTTCCATATTCATTGTGACAACACTGATTTCAGCAGACATGGTAAAAGAGGTGTTTGATAAAATTTTTAAATTTTTTATCAGCAATTTCGGATGGGCCTATCTGTTGACTGTGGCAGGCTTTGTAGCCTTTTGTTTTACCATAGCTTTGACCAAGTTCGGTGATATCCGTCTTGGAAAGGATGATGAGCCTGCGGAATTCACCCGCCCTGCATGGTTTTCCATGTTGTTTGCTGCTGGTATGGGTATTGGACTGGTTTTCTGGGGAGTTGCAGAGCCCATGTTTCATTATTCAACCCCTCCCTTTGCCGAGCCAAAATCTCCCCAGGCGGCGGCAGATGCCATGCGCATCGCCTTTTTTCACTGGGGACTTCATCCCTGGGCAGGATATGCTGTGGTGGCCCTTGTACTTGCCTATTTTCAGTTTAGAAAAGGAAAACCATGCCTGTTGAGCTGGACCCTTGAGCCCCTCATCGGCAAAGAGCGGGTACAGGGCGCTCTTGGTAAAACCATTGATGCGCTGGCCGTGGTGGTAACCCTTTTCGGTGTGGCCAACTCCCTGGGACTGGGTGCTTTGCAGGTCTGTACAGGCTTAAATAAGCTTTATGGAATTCCCAACACCACCACCGTTGCCATCATTATTATTATCGTGGTGACTGTCCTTTATATATTTTCCGCCGTGACAGGGGTTGATAAAGGCATTAAAACTTTAAGCAGCATTAATATGGTTATGGCCTTTGGTCTTATGGTACTGGTTTTGTTTTGCGGTCCCACCATTTTTATTCTGGAAGCGTTGATTGAGGGCCTGGGAGATTATTTCCAGAATATTATCAAGTTTAGCTTTTTCCTGGATACCACCAATGTTGTGGAAAACCATGCGGGTTACGACTGGTTGGGCAGTTGGACCCTTTTTTACTGGGCATGGTGGTTGGTGTGGGCTCCTTTTGTGGGTGCCTTTATTGCTCGGATTTCCAAGGGGCGCACCATTCGTGAATTTGTATTTGGAGCATTGCTTGCCCCAACGTTGCTGTGCGCCATCTGGTTCAGTATTCTTGGCGGTACAGCCCTGAATTTGGAAATGACCATGGCAGACAGCCCCGGCATTGCCGCAGCCGCCCTTGCTGATCCCACCTCCGCTATTTTCAAGCTTTATGATTATCTTCCCATGAGCTCTATTCTTTCTCTGGTCACCATGATCATAGTATGTATCTTTTTTATCACCTCTGCAGATTCTGCCACCTATGTCATTGGTGTAATGAGTTCCGGTGGAAATATTAATCCTAAAAATTCGCTTAAGGTGGGTTGGGGAATCCTTTGCAGTACCATTGCTGCCATGCTGCTTTTAACGGGTGGATTAAAGGCGGTTCAGACGGTTTCGTTTATTTTCTCAATGCCGTTTATGATTTTGATGCTTTTTATGATCTGGTCCTTTTTGCGCTCCATAACCCAGGAATTCAAGCAATAGGAATTAAACATTAACAGCTCCCGTCTCCTTTTCTGGGGGCAGGGGGGCCCGATTCCTTTCTTGGCTTGCGCCCCTTAACCAATCACAAGTTTCAATCTTCACATAAGACGTCTTTTTTATGTTTTCGTTCCTCACCTTGAGGAATAGTGTGTGTCACACTTGTGGTATTTCATCTGGTTTGTTTTTTTAGAAAAGAACGCGGCGCATGTCTGCCTGGTGCCTGACCGAAAACCTGCAAATTGTTCACCAGCGCCGTAAGCGGTGCAAATGGGGGTTTTCGGTCGGCCATTATCTATTTGGCCAATTATTTTTTACGCTGTTCAAGCCATTTTTGATAGGCCTCGTTGTCCTTTCGCTTGAATTCAAGAATGGCTTTCCCCACCCCACAGGATTGAAGGCTTGCAGCGTCCGTAGCCATATCACGCCGAAAACATCCCCAGTTGCCCTGGATGCAGGGAGGGCCGGGATTGTCGCATGAAGGGCTTGCTTTCTCGGTGGGATCCGGATGGTAGCGGCATCCGGATCCCAGGATCGAATGACGGTTGCACAGGCAGTTTAATACGTTGATATTTCCGCTTCGCTTTAGCAATACTTCAATGGCCCGTGCCGATTTTTTGGATAATTCTTTGATCTTGGGTGTGCTATTAGGGGGCAGGGGTTTGGGCAAGGCGCCACAGGCTTTTGCATTTTCGGCCATCATCTTTTTATAAGACGCAGGATCGGTCAAAGCCATACAAACCAGTTGGTCCTGCAGCTTCTGATTTTCTATTTTCCCCATCTGGCATGCACTGTCTTTGCCCTTCCAGCCAGCCATCTGTTGAAGTACCTGCGCTCTTAAATCGAGATAACTTCTAAAGGCAAGGGCATTGCGGGCACAATATATGGACGAATAGGTCTGTTTTCCGGAAAGTGCGCCTGAAACTTTGCCATAGGCATGGCCAGAGGTTTCTTTGATTCTGTCAAAAATACTTTTGTCTTTTATCTGGACGTCATATGACTTATCTTTACACTTGCTGCTGTACCAGGCGTTTTTCATTTCCTCGTAGAATTTATCTTGCCTCTTGTCTTTTTTTTCCTGCTGGTACCATTTTTCCAGGTGGCCCATGATGGCTTTGTCAATTTCTTTTGCATCTAAATGAATGGGCTTGCCCTTTGAGGCTAGAAACCGGTTCGCTCTGGTTAAAAATTGTTTGTACCCTTTTGGATTGGCTTCAATCCGGCTACGCAGGGAGGTTCTTAAATAATTGGCCCCTTCGCTGGCTGTAATATCATTCACCTGGGAGATGGTTCCGCCTTCATCTCTCAAGCTTCTATATTTATCCATAAAATCCTTGGTCTCATCGTTGATCAGAGTCCCTCTCAAGACGTTCAGGGTTTCATAGTACGCTTTTACCGCAGACCAGCCCGGAATTTTGTTTACCATAGAGATGGTAATCGTTTTCATGGTGTTGATGGCGGCGGCCCGGGCCATTTCAATGGCTTTGGCATCTGCATTCGGGACGCTGAGCTCTCCGGCAAGGTCGGCAAATTTTGCGGTCGTCTTATGCAAGGCTTCGAGATCATTGTCATCCAGGAGAACCACCATCCGGGTATACTCTTTTTTCCAGGCAGTTTGTTCCTCCGTAGTCATTTTAAGAGGATTATAGCCTTTAAGTTTATGTTCGATGGCTTTTTTACCCAGCCTGGACAAAATTTTTGGGTCCTGACAAGCTTTGAGCATGGCTTCTGTGGAATCCCAGAGAGCCCCTTTGACACCGGCCTCCCAACCATTCTTGTCTACATTGATTTTAAGTTTCATGGCCTTGTCGTAATAGGCTTTGGTTTTGTCATAATACTCTTTTGCCTGGGCAATGTGTTTCTGGCCCAGGATCAGGTCTTGCCCCATTTTTGTGGCCAATTCGCCCACCACACTTTTTAAGTCCACCCCATCGCCAAAATTAATGTTTACCTTGCGCATGTTCTCAAGGGCCAGATCGACATCGTCCTCGCAGTACCTTTTTTCTTTGCCTTTAGCAGAAACTGAGCAAGGAGAAAGCATATCAAGAATATATTGAAAAATCATAGTGTGTTTTACTGAATCATTCTTGCCTTCAAGCTGTTTCAAAAGCTCAGGCGATACTGAAATAGGTCTCAGATGAGGCACTTCAAGATTTTGTTCATATTGATCCTGATGGACCTGTTCAATGGCTTTTATCCCTTCATCATAATCGGGCAGGGATTCAAGAAATGCATCTGCCGCATCATTTTCTTCCTGTTCAAGTTTTGCCATATCCGGGACTTTTAATGTTATTGTACGGCGCAGGACCAGACGGCCATTCTTGGCACTGTCGAACATGCAAAGCTGATAATTGCCCGGTGTTTCCGGCATGAGAACAGAAAAAGTTCCTGTGTCTTTGCCACGAAGTTCAACCCGTTCGATGGCCGATTCTTTTGCTGTGACTGAGTCTGTATTTTCCAAATCAATGGTTTCCGGCAGGATACCGATCCATGCACTGGGGTCATAGGCAATGGAAGCAGTGAAACGGCCGTTTGTGTGCATACCGGCATACAGATCCTTGTTTTGTGCAAAATAGGCCTGGAGATCAACTGCCGGCTGATGAGATGCCTGATATTCTCTGTCAAGGCGGACATTGATGGTGCGGATGACAGCAGAGTTCGGAAGGTCTGAAAAACCTTCTTTACCCGTGCCCTCCCAGAAACAGATCCGATACTCACCCGGTCTGTTCGGTGCGGTAAAAGTGGTCTGAATGACCCTTTCTAAATTATCTTTAATAACTTCCGGTCCATGGACAAATCCGATATTTCCCTGGTCATCTTTTCCAGTCAGGGCCCAGACGAGCGTATTTTTCCAGGTTGAGGAGGGAAAAAATTCCATGGTTGTAAGTCCATTCGGGGTGATGTCCAAATCAGTCACGCGAATATCTGCATCAGGATTGAGTACCGGGGGAGCGGTCAGTCGGATGGGGGTTGTTGCCTGAAATCCGTCGATAAAAAGCTGATAATTTGCGGGCTCAACATCCACGGAAAGGATTGCCTGAAAAACATTTTCTTTGATTTTTTTGAAATTCGTTTTGGCCAGGGAGCCTGGCTGGTTATAGATGGTATTAATATTTTCTGGATACAGATATACTTTTCCAAATTCCCGGGAAAATCCAGGCTCAGGCTCTACAGTTGCTGTAAGTACAAGCTTCCCTTTGGAATAGGCAGTCTCAGGCGGGGTTATTTTTGTATGATATACATCATCGACAACAAATTCCATCTGAGTGATCAGCTTGGGTGGACCGGCCTTGGTCCATTGAAGGGTATCATAGGCATACAGCACGTAACTGCCGGGTTCCGCCGGAGCCTTCAGGGTCACAATATCCTTGTGAAAATCCAGCGCCTTGATTTCCAGAGCCTGCTGGATGGCCGAGGCAATTGATTCCGGTGCCGATCCTTTGGGTAGAATAACAAGGCACGCGGTCACGGGTTCAGGAATTGAATAATTGATCAGGATATCCTGCTGTGGTACAAAATTAGAGGCAAACAGATTAAACTCGGCAAAGTCTGCATCTTCGAGCCGGGCTTTTTGTCCAAAGGCGGCAACCGCCTCAGGGCTGATGGAAGGGACATCCGTTTCAAAATCCGGCAGGGGCATATCCGCTTTTTCATGAAACGTCACGCTTGTCTGGGCCATGGGTTCTTCATTGCCCTTGAGATAAAAAAGAATCTGATAGGTACCAGCCGCTTCAGGGGCTGTAACACTGACAGGAGAATCCATATACTGCTGGTAAAGATTTTTTTTCAAGACCTCTTTGCCGTCTTTTGTGAACCGGACAAACCCGTACTCTGGAATCCCTGCAGGTGGCGGAAATGTTTTAAAATTAAACGGCATTGTCGTCTGGTATGGTCCATCTGCCACCTGGATAAGGGCGCCAGGTTGTCTCTTTGGGACAACGGTCAACGGGAGAGCCGCTCTTAATTGACTTGCATTATAGACTGCAAGAAAGTATTGCCCAGGGGTTAAAGGCGCGGTGATATCAAACCAGCCTTTGCCATCTTCATACTTGGTTCTATCCAAGCTGGTTTCGTACTTTTTGTTTCTGACATATCCGGCTTTATATCTTGTTATCTGCAGATACTCTCTTTTCAAAATATAGGCATTCAGACGATCTGCATCAGCACCCATATGAATGCCTGCCCGGATATTTGCCCCCGGCAGAAAGGATGCCTCAGGTAACACCAGTTTTACTGTATCTTTGCCCTGGATATGCACCATAGCCAGCTTTTGAGCCAACACCTCTGATTTAAAAGCACGCCAGTGGGGATAATACAGAATATCGTAACTGCCTCCGGTTTTGGGGAGGTTCACCTTCAGGTTGGATTTTCCGGAAAATTTTTTGCTTTCCGAAAGGGCATGGTTTAATCCGTGCCGGATATCCTGAGGCACAAACCATGAAGGGACCACAATACAATAAGGATCCGGATTTTTGGCCGGATTAATTCTAAAACCGCTGCCAGCAATTTCAATCCGCTGTTTTTTATCAAAGGCCAGGGATGGACCAGATCTGCTAAATCCTTTTACCAGCCGCACAGGCTGAGGATCACCAACCATGAGGTCAACTTTGAGCAAAATCTGCTGGTCCTTGCTGTCCTCGCTGAAGATTCGCAACTGATATTCCCCGGCCTCTTTTATCCGATAGGTTATTGGGGTAAATTCTGCTTTCTGTTTTATATACCAGTATGTAATATGTTTTTTTGAGTCGTCAGGAGCCTCTTTTTTAAACAGACCCACCCAGGGGCGTTTCCCTTTTACACCGGCAAGCCATTCCGGCTGGTTGTGGACAACGGTACTGAATTCGCCTCCCGGTGCGATAACTGTCCCGCCCAGGCCAGAAGAGCCCTGAGTCTCTACCTTGAGTTTGCCCGCCCACTCAACCGGTTTTTGGATGGTAATATTTTTTTGGGTTAAAAAAAGACAATTGCTGTCATAAACACCCAGTGTATAGTCACCGGGTACATCGGGCAATTGAATCAAAAGATTATTATCCAGTGCAGGCGCTGGGAACAAAACCGGTAAGGTCTTCTGGCGTTTTTTCTCTTTTTCATCTGAAGAGGGATTAAGGGGGGTCAGGCAGAGCCATACACCGCTTTTTTTTTCCAGGGTGACCCGGCATTCAAGCTTTTGACCAGGGTAGTAGACGGTTTGATAAAAGCCCAGTGCATCCTCATTGACAAGGGTCAGGGCACCGGCCAGGGGCGTGTCCTGTTTTTTTTTTAGGGATGCAATTTTCTTTTTGATCAGTTGATGCCGTGCATTGTCTGCTGGTGGATACTTTTCCCAGATAAGATCAAGGTATTGATACACCCGTCTAGCTTCGGAGAAAATACCGACTGCCTCAAACTGCTGTCCTGCATCCTGCAATTTTTCCTGCAAGACAATTGAATATTCGGGCTGGGTTCTAACCGATTGTTTCAACTCCTCACGGTATTGTTGAATATCTGCATGGGCCAAAGATGTGCCGCAGCAAAGCAATAATATAAAATAAGTAAACAAAATGCTGATACTTTTTGGGGAGATGATCATCAACATACCTTTCCTCATTATTGTATTCAAAGTTTCCGCTTATCAGGAGAAAAGCCTTGAAACTCAATTCAGCCAATGATCCTGATCTGAATGTCATTTCGAAAGAAGGTCTTGCCCCCTATCTTTTCTCTTGGATTATTAATCAGTACGTCGAGTTGGAATCAGTGAGCTGATACAGAACGACTGTGAGAACGATACCAATAAGAAACGGAATCCAGATGAGTCTGTTCCCCAACGGGGGCGAAGTTTTTCCTCCGCGCTTGGGACATAAGGGCATAAACAGTCTGATTCAAACGGCAAAAGCAAAAGCCAGAAGGTATCGTTCGTCTCGAAACTACATCACCATGATCTACCTCATAGCAGGTAAGCTGGATTATACGCTACCCACATGAAACAGCGTGGAGTCATAATTTTGAAGCCTTTGGCAAGAAGGGATAATTTCAATCATTATTTTCTTTTTGCATAATGGAAGCATATTCTTCCGGGTAATTTTTTTTCATACATTCAGGACAAATTGTATGACTGAAATCCACACCTGAGTGCTTATGAATATAGGCTTCTATTTGCTCATAATACCCTTCGTCATTTCGAATGTTTTTGCAAAAAGAACAAATTGGCAATATGCCTCTTAATGTTTTGATCTCCTGCAAGGACTGCTCCAGTTTCCGGTTGGCCAGATTCAGTTTGCGGCGATCCTCCAGAAACAGTTCGACAGCCCGGGCCATCTGGCTGATTTCATCCTCCCCATGGACCGGAATCCGGATTGGTTCGATGCTCGTATCGTTTCGACGCAGGTGAAAACTGACTTGGTTCAAACGCGATAGGATATGCCGTCCCAGGAACAGGCGGGAGATTAGCCAGGCCATCACTAAGCAGATGGCCAAGAGAATAAAAACCCGATACTGACTTTTGTCCGCAGTTGCCGCCAGATGTTGCACTGATGTCCGGTAATCGTTGCTGCTGCGAGCCTCCAGGGTAGCGGTGATCGATACCAATGTCATGGCCTGATGCTCCAGCCCATTCTTGAAATGTTTCAACGCTTCAAGATGTGTGGTGGCCAAACCTTTCTGAAGTTCCGTTTGCCGCAGACCAACCACGGTATGGACAATGTTACGAAAATTTTGCTCAGCCTGGTATAACGTCAGCACCGAAACATCGACGTTGGCAGCTCCCAAACTTCCTGCCAGATAATTGAGTACGTCCAGCTTTGCCACAACACCAGCATAGTGTTCATTCATCATCTCCGGGGTGGAGGTGAAAATAAGATTGTTCATTCCAATTTCGATCAGCATGGCGGTCTCGGCCAACTTACTTGCATTTTCCATCTGCATTAGCCGTTCATCAGCCAATTCCCGGGTGATTTCCGCAGTTCGACGCAGGGACTGGACAGAGAATAGGCTGCCCGCGGCTATCAACACTGCCAATGCAGTAAGAATCAGCCTGAATTGATGATGCAGTGAGCGTGGCAGCCAAGCGGGATGATGTTTGCTGTTCATCTGGATCATTTAACCCTCCAGATTTGGCGGTAGATATCACGATAACCGTTGTCGGGATCGAAACGAAGCTGCGGGCCGCCATCGTAGGCGATATTGTCCGGAGTCACCAGATGCACCGGGATAACATGCCCGTCAAGGGGGCGGTGGTTCAGAAGGCGGTTCAATTCATCTACAAGCTGCCAACCTTGCAGGTTAAGAGGTTCGGCAACCGTTGCGGTCTGGAAGAGACCGGACTGGATTCTCAGGAAGGCGGCCACGCTGCCATCACCGGCGGAAAGCAGTTTGAGATCGCGGGTTAATCGACCAGCCTTAATCAGTTCCGGTACCGCGTAGTCGAAATAAATGTCGTTGATCGCCAGCGCATGAGTCCAGCGCTTACCGAAGCGGGCCAGCAGTTCTCGGGTGACGCCGGGCATTATTTCAGCGCTTTTCGAGATGGCCACATCGCAGACTTCCAATAAAACACAGTGTTGGCATGCCCGGATAACCTCGGCCATGGCTGTGGATTTGGCAAGAGCAATCCGAAAATTCGAGTCCGTGAAAATGACCACCCCCGAGCGTTTGTTAGGGTCGGCAACAGCCGCCATGGAGGTGACGCGAGCGACCTCCAAGGGGTCGGTCGATACGTTGACGGCAACCGGGGTATCCGACATTGGCCCCGCCACCGGACCCACATGCCATCCGGTAATAGGAATCTTGAGCCGGGTGAAGAGCTTGAGATGAGCGGCCATTGCTTTGACGTCGGCGCCTATCAGGACAACACCGTCCGGATGTGCTGCGAGGGCATCGGCCGCCGCTTCCTTTCGACCCTGCGGTGTACCGCGAGCGTCGAATATTTTAATCTGCCAACGCAACTCCCGGGCAGCTTCGCTAACCCCCTGTGCCACCCCGAGAATACCTCCGTTGCGCAGATCCTCGGCAATGAGGGCAACGATTTTTTTTGTCACGCCCGCAGGTCCCGTACTCGGACCTGTCCAGGCCGGAGACGGCGCGCTGGCTGTGGCGAAAAGCCGTTGCATGGCCTCCTGGGTGACGTCGTTTGGCTGAGACATGTCGGCAACAGCGGGCGACAGATATAGGCAGAGCACGCAGAACGCGAACAGGCATGCCCATGTCTTGATACGTCCCTTATTGTCTTCCGGTGCCGTCCCGCCCATAAGGGCATCGTCATGACGCCAGGCGGACAGGTCATGCTGTAAGGGTGAGTGTCCGATGTTTGCCCTGATGGATATGATTTTCTTCCTCCTATGCTGAGCCGCATCGCAGACTTGGTCGTAGTGCCGCTTGCAATAACTATCCGTTCGGTATTGTACGACTCTCAAGTTTATTGCGTCTCTTCTTCAGTTTCGTCATATTCAATTATAGTAGGCGGGAAGGAATATTAAAGCATAGAGTTGTTCGAGCTGCTATTTCCACTATGTGGTTAGCATTTATCCTTTAGCTTCCATTTGATTTAAGCCTTCCGCCACTCATTTTAAATTATCCCGGATAAGTCTATAAGTGTTGACCTACCTTAAAGGGTTGAAATAAGCGATTATTATCTCCAAACAATATTTAAATTAATTTGAGTAAGGAGATAATAATATGAGCATTGTAGAGAAAAAATGTCAGAATGAACAGCAAAAATTATCTGATGAAGCCGCCGAAGTACTGAGCAATTTTTTTCGGTGTTTGATCAGGTCCGGGTAAGAAGGTCAACAATATTTTGTTCCTCGACCATCTCCATTAATAAAACCTGGGGCTTGTCCACCAGCATGTTCGTTGTTAGGATTTATTTTAAGGAAGGGGCAAATTTAGATTTGCCCCTCTTGCCTTTTTCATCCTCGATCTACTTCTATTTCTACATCAATATCAATATCCCTTCATTTCCCCTTTCTGGAAAGGTTTGCGCGGATTCTTGCCAAGAATGCATTTCATGATGGCATTCATGGTACCGGCATCATTGTCAAAGCCGCCATGAGAGGTGCTTTTCGACACCCCTTTTTTACCATTGGAATAGATTATGTCCAGTGCTGAACTGGGTGGAAGTTCTTTGGAATACAACTGCATACCCAGAATAGGCTTGTCCAATTGGCGCTCAAGAGCTCGGGATACCAGGCACAACAACGATTTACGGTAAACATAAACCACATTATCATCCTTTTCCAGCTGTTCCGTCAGATTGTAGATTGTCATCTTTGGCAGCCTGACCGAATTTTCTTTCACGGCCCCCACTCTCTTTGTATAGTGATCGTCATAAAAATCCAGTGTGCATGCTGGTGCCATTAAACTACAGGATGCCACCAGATCCGGCTTATCAAAAGTATCTAGTGCATCCAGGAGATGACCAATAAGAATTGCACCGGTGCTGTGACCGGCCAGATGAATTTTAATCCCTGTACCTTCAAGAGCCTCTGCAAAGGCTTTCATTACAAACAGGCCGTCACTGTCTGTACCATCCTCATTGATCACAAAGGGCCGTCGGGCATCATTTTTCATTTCTTCCCATAGGGGAAGAACTGGTTTCCGCACCAAATCTTCGATGACCTTATCACTGACATCACTGATATCTTCCTTTAGACTCTCAAGCCACCCCTGCATACGCGGATTATCATGGGCACGACAGACAGCATCCTTGAATTCCTCGACCAGCCCGGTATCATACATGATATGAAACGGATATATACCATTTCTTTTGAATCCTTTTTTCAGGGCGACCACCCGCCGTGCCGAGTCGGCGGGACTGTTCAATCCACCATGGACATAGATCAACAAATGTTGATACTTCTTGGTAGCCACCGTCTCCCGAATATTGTTCGCAGTTTTCAAGACATCCTCGGCCGAACTCCAGTACGCCCCCCGGCGTTTGAATCTTCCGTCGTCAAAATGAACAAAATGACCTGCGATTTCTAAACGTTTCGGGACCAAGAATCCAAACTCCGCATTCCGGCTTTCAAAAGATCTGGCCGTGAGCCCAAAAATCTGGGGTGTTGGGACAGCGAGCTGGACTACCCACCCGTCTGTGATGGATTCGAGCCAGTCCTCGTAAAGCCATAAGGCAAACCCCTTTGTTCCCCAATCCTCTCCCCAGGAGTTCTGAACAATGAATCCACGGCGATTGTAACCCACAATGGCAAAGGCATGGCCGCCGGGATTATTGGTTCGTATGGGTGTGATTACGGCCAGAGACCTTTTGCCAATTTTGGGTTCAAACCACCCCTTGTGAACCGTTGCTGAAACATAAATTGCGCCAGTTTCGTTCAGGGCGGCATGATAATCATTGATCTCGGGCCTGAGCCGATAATAAGCCCCCAGGGTAATAGATCGAGCCGATTTGGCACGCTCAATGGTAAGATCTCCCGGATCCACCTGATCATAGGGCCAGACATCCTCTCCGCATACCCCCATATTTTTCCACCCACGGATCGTTCCTCTGCAACTTGACCCGTCATAGTCCTCCCCTGGCCACTCATCGTGTTTTTTAGCCATTTCGTATAGCATTCTGGGACTGGCCTGGAAGGGTTTCCCACTCCGTTTTGTTTGAAGTAAATTAATGACTGCAGCAAGACCGAAACCGGTACAGGCACCTTCCATACCCTGATCCAGGATAATAGCGCCATCACGGTTATCCAGTTCAGGTTTCAACTGTATCAATGCCGGTTCATACATGCGGTCCCGGATATCCGGGGTATCCTTACGCGCGTTGAGAATGCGCCGACTTCCAGCAGCTTTTTCAGCTTTACAAAACGTTTTTGACATAAAGCCTCCTTTGCCTGAACAGGCGGGGAATTTCAGTGATGTGTCCGCGCAAATTAACGCCTTTTAAATTCCTGGGACAACACTGGTTTTCTTACTGTCTGTGACATTAAAGTAATAACATGAGAGCTTTGGAGAAATCGTACAACATCAGAAGTGATACCCAACTGAGTAGCCGAGAAGGATGAAGAATTAAATGAAGTTCGAAATCAAGTTCAATTACATATGGAAGACAGATTAAAAGTATAACCCATAACAAGCATATTGTTGTACGCAAAATACAAATTTGTCAAGAAAATACATTTTAAAATATAGTATTTTGGGTAGTCACGTGGGAGGCAAAGAGTTGCCTGAGATACCGCCGAAGCCTAAAGGCAAGCGTGGCAAGATGGCCAAGTCAGATGCTCACAACCTTTGGGAAAGGCTTAAGAAATATGAAGCGGCCGTTCTGTTATTTGCCAAGGACCCGTATGTTCCATTTACCAATAATCGTGCTGAGCGTGATCTTCG
>NZ_BAAHYK010000032.1:0-76233 GCF_054657595.1 Desulfocicer niacini | reverse complement strand
AAATAAGTATGCAGTCTATGCCCAGGACAGCTGGAAGATATCCAAAAATTGGGAAGCCATTTTCGGACTGCGATGGGATTGGGCTGAATTTGATAATAGCGGTTATCAGTACAATAGCGCAGGAACGACTATGACAGATGTCACCGGCTCCTCACGTGTAGACGGTTATAGTCCCCAGCTAAACCTGCTTTATCAGCTAAATAGAAACTTTAATTTTTACACGTCTATAGGAAGAGCGTTTAAAATTCCCACACCGTCCCAGCTTTATACGGTCAATGATTATGCCAATCCAGATCTGGAGGCAGAAACGGCCATCTCCTATGAAATCGGAACAAAATACTCTTTTCAAAAAGTATCAGGCAGCGTGGCCGTTTATCTGAGCGACGTGGATGACCTGGTGGCAAAAAATGAGACTACTGTGCAATATGAAAACATTGGTAAGGCCCAAAGTAGAGGCGTCGAGGGTTCTCTTGCCTATCGGATAATCGACAGTTTGACTGTCAATTTGAATGCGAATTATACCAGGATGGAAATAAAGAAGAATCCTTCCGATACCTCCATAGAAGGCAAATATCTTGATCAGGTACCTGAATACACGGTATCCCTGGGCCTTGATTATACACTACCTGTGGGCTTTTCTGCCTCGCTGGTCGGCAGAAAAATAGGTCCTTGGTATATGGATTCGGCAAATGAAGAAGAATACGGTGGTCATTATCTTGCCGATTGTAAGCTGGGCTTTAAATCCACCTTGCTGGGGCAGGACTTTCACTGGAGTGTGGGGTGCAATAACATCTTTGATAAAAAGTACGCTGCTTCCGCTTATACCTCGGGACGTTCAAATCTTTATTATCCTGGGATGCCCCGTTATTTCTATACCTCAATAGGGTTCGACTTCTGATGATCTGATATGACTCAGGGGCTGATGCAGTCCTGGTACCGAAAAATCAGTTCCCTTTGTCTGAGAAAAACAGATGAACACAAAAAAACTGCAAGCAGGTTGGGAGAATACGTATCTCATTAAAGTGCTTGGGGGCAATACAATTTAAATGCGTTGGCCCTGGAATTCGGGGCCTTTCCTATTGACTTTTACGGTATTACAAACTAATAGATGCATTGATCAGGTGCAGAAAACTGCATAAAAGGGAATCCGGTTAAACTCCGGAACGGGCCCGCCGCTGTAATTGGGGACGAAGACTGCAACATGCCACTGTCGAGGTTATGGACGGGAAGGCGCAGTTGGTAGAATGATCCAAGAGTCAGAAGACCTACCTGGACAACCATAGGGATACTGCGTACGGCAATGCCGGTTCCTGTTTGATCTCAAGGATAGAAAAAGGGACAGCCTTGGATCGTTTTTTTAAACGATTCAGGGCTTTTTTGTTTTTGGAAGGCCGATGATAAAAGGTGTTGAATATTATATTTTCTGCAGCCATCTGTTTGACAAAAAATGGGGCAGACGGGTCAATGCACATGAAGAGGAACATGACAGCCCTTCTAAAGGTTCAGCATATTATTTTACCTTCAGATGGATGCTATGTCGGTGTTGAGCTGTCATACCGGGTTTAAAGGTGGTTTATCTTATGTTGCAAGGTATGTTACCTAAAGCATTTATCCATTCCGATAAGATCCTGGAATCCTATATGCGTCTTAAAGGTTAACTATGAATAATTTATATGAAAGAGCAGGTAAGCTTAATATTTTTGCAAGTTTTGTTGCGGGCGTACCTGGGCAAGAATCACTGTCTACCCTTGGCAGTTATATACGGTCAACCATCCTGTTCTGTTTGATTCCGGCAGTTCTTTTGGGTGGATTTTCGGCAGTCTTTGCCGAAGATTCGCCGGGAACTCAGATTACCAGCCTCTCATGGGAACAAAACGTCAACCAGCGGATCATTGATGAAACGCCTGAAAAAATTTTGTGGGTCCTGCCGGACAAAAAAAATGTCTGGATATCAAAAAGACCCAAACGAGTTGTGGTGCTGTTAACCTCACTGCTTCATCTATGGTATGAAACCGACGGCCAGGCCATTGCCCGGTGTTCAGGCAAACTGCATGTGCCAAAGCAGGCCCTGGGGCTTCCCGAGGTGGGAACATTTAACAACCCCAACGCCGAAAAAATAATTGCCCTGCAACCGGATCTGGTGATTTCATCCAACCTGCCCGCTTTCCGGCGGCTGATTCCGATTTTGGAGGAAAATAAGATCCAATACGCCTATTTTAATTATATCAACTTTTATGATTACAACCGCATATTGACATTGTTTTCAAAACTTAATCACACCGAAGACCGGGTCAGACAACTCCAGGGACATATGACTGAAAAAATTGAGGCGATTCAGGCCTCAATAAAGGGTTTTAAAGCGCCCCGGGTGCTGGTGGCATTTTCCACGGCCAATTCTGTTTCCTGCGAGGTCAACGGTTCCCAGACCTGCACGATGCTATCCATGCTGGGCGCAGAAAATATCATTCCCGACCGATTTTCCACAAGAAATCGCACCCGCATTCAATTCAGCCTCGAGCGCATCGTCTGTCTTGATCCGGATATTATCCTGCTCAACACCATGGGGGATGTGGATGAATGCCGGGACCGACTGGAAACTGAATTTTCCGGTAACCAGGCATGGGCAGGTCTAAGGGCCATAAAGGAAAATCGTTTTTTTGTTCTTCCCAAAGAATATTTTTTATACAAACCCAATGCCGGTTTCCCGGATGCCCTCCAGTACCTGGCCGACCTTTTATATGGGAAAAGGATATGAGAATAAGCTTCTTTGGCCGGGATAACAAACGTATATTGATACTGATTATTATGGCGGTTTTTTGTGTCTGCGCTTTTATTCTCAGCTTAAGTCAGGGATCCTTGAAACTGTCCCTTTCACAGATACTCCAGTCGATATTCTTTGAGTCAACCGGGCCCCATTATCAGATTATTTATAATATAAGACTTCCAAGAACCCTTGTGGCAGCCCTTGTGGGCATGAGCCTTTCGCTGTCAGGATGCATTTTGCAGGGAATCATGAGAAATCCCCTGGCATCCCCTCACCTCATCGGCATATCCGCAGGTGCAGGGCTTGCCGGTATCTTTATTCTGATTGTGATTCCCAGTGCCTTTCACCTGCTCACGCCTGCCGCATTCATCGGTGCCCTTGTGACAACTATTATTATTTATGCCCTGGCATGGCAGCAGGGATTAAAACCCACGCGACTGATTCTGGCAGGTGTTGCCGTCTCGTCCTTTATGGGGGCCTGGATCACGGCGCTTATGATTTTTTTTCCTGAACGGGTACACTCGGTTTTGGGCTTCATGGTTGGCGGACTGTCTGCAAGATCCTGGAAACATTTTTACATCATCCTGCCCTATGCTGTAACAGGTTTTTTTTTGACCATTATTTTGGCCAAGCGATTGAATATCCTCTTGCTGGGAGATGACATCGCCCGTTCTCTGGGACTGAATGTCGAAAAAAATCGACTTCTTTTTATTGCCCTTGCAGCCCTTCTGGCAGCCAGTGCTGTCAGTGTGGCGGGGTTATTGGGATTTGTGGGCCTCATCGTTCCCCATATGACTCGGTTTCTCATCGGATCGGACTATCGGTTCCTGCTTCCGGCCTGTGCACTGACAGGCAGTTGCCTGCTCATGGCCTGTGATACCGTGGCAAGGGTGGCACTGGATCCTGTGGAATTGCCGGTGGGCATTATCATGTCCGTGTTAGGCGCACCGTTTTTTCTTTATCTGTTGCGATCCAATTTTAACAAAGGGTAAACGATTATGGTGGCCCTGGACCAGAATGGCCGAGGCTTGTGATCAAGCCCAGAAATTTGAATATCCTTTTCAACCATACTAACTATTACCAGACAAGGAAAACGAACCAATGAAAAAGATATATGATATTCGGATAAAATCCCTTACAACGTTGTTTTGTTCCATGATGGTGTTGCTTTTATGCTCAATGCCGGTATCTGCCTGGACTCAGGATGGGATCAATTATATAACAGGACCTGTCTCAGACCAGGTGGGTATGTATTCATACCGAGTGAATGATCTGGTGGAATATACAAAATCAGACCCTCAAGGTCAGGTCGTAAAAAAGATATCCATCCAGCGGGATGAGCATGGTAATGTTGTGGGCAAAACGCACTATAACCAGAATAATGACCTTACATTGAAGATTTCATACCGATTTGATGCCGAAAATCGATTAACACAAAAAATTAAGCAGACACCTGATGGGAAGCCCATTAAAACCCTTCAGTATTCATATGATCCCAACACCTCCGTGTGCAGGCAGATGGATATGGATAGTGACGGCAATGTATTGAAAACACATTTTTATATGTTTAACCAGAACGGTGAGCGGATCAGAAAAAGCTCATATAACGTAGCAGGAAAACTATTACGAAACCAGATTAATCTTTTTAACGAGCAAGGGAAAAGAATAAGAGACTACGCTCTTTCTTCTGATGGGACTGTTTTGGGAAGTACCGCATATGTTTACAATGAAGACGGTTTTATGACAGATATCCATTATTTTGATAAGTCGTCTCAACTAAAGGGTAAAAGTCTTATACAACTGGATGAATCAGGTCGTCCCGTAAAAAAAAGCCGGTTTGATGCAACAGGAAAAT
Source organism: Desulfocicer niacini (assembly GCF_054657595.1). NCBI lineage: Bacteria > Pseudomonadati > Thermodesulfobacteriota > Desulfobacteria > Desulfobacterales > Desulfobacteraceae > Desulfocicer > Desulfocicer niacini. The sequence continues at coordinate 71,614 of NZ_BAAHYK010000032.1, read as the reverse complement.
TAAAGTCTGTAATGCAATATTCTTATAATGCCGTTCCGGCCGTTGAAAAAAAATAGGTGCATAATGAAGCTTGCATACTTTAGTGTGACATCCAATGAAGTACCCAATTTAAGTGAAGCCTGCCTATTGTTTAAAGCACAGGGAAAGCCGTTGTCGATTTATGCCCGCACCCGGACCCAGCTGGAAGGACACCCTGACAGGCAGGCAAGGTTTATTGATGCGGCCCTGGATGCAGATGCCGTTGTGATAACGATCATGGCCGGGAAACAATCCTGCCCGGCCTGGGATGCCCTGATCGATGCCCTGGAAGAAAAACGAAAGACAAGATTCCACTGCCCCTATTTTCATATCCAGCCCACAGGCAGTAATCCAGATTCCCATCAATTGGTCCAGGACCTTTCCGACGGCCTTTCCCAGGGTCAGTGGAAAAGCTTGAGTGAATACTACCGGTTTGGCGGGGTGGTCAACCTTTATAATATGCTTTTGTATCTTAATAATATCATCCATGAGACTAACCATCCGCTTCTCCCGCCGGTGCGCCAGCCCAATGAAGGACTTTATCACCCGGACCATGGGCATATTGTAGACACTGAATCCTGGTACAATAATTTTGATCCCCAAAAACCCGTGGTTGGTATTTGGTTTTACCAGAATTTCTGGACCAGTAATAATAAAGACCATATTGATGCCCTTGTCCGGGAGGTTGAACGTCAGGGAGCCCATGTGATCTGTGTGTTTCATACCCGGTTTAAAGACAAGCTTACGGGAAATAATGGTGCTGACTACGTGGTGGACAAATTTTTCATGAACAATGGTTCCCCCCGTATTGATGTGCTTATCAATCCGGTGATGTTCAGCCTGAAAACCGCATCCCCTGATTACAAAGATCTTCTAAAAACATTAAACGTTCCGGTGATCCAGGCCATGACCACCGCTCAAAGCATTGAAGATTGGGAAAAGAGTGATCAGGGTTTAAGCACAGTGGATATCACCATTGGTGTGGCCCAGCCGGAATTGGACGGGGTTATTATCGGTGTGCCCTTTGCGGCAAAACAATGGGTGGATACAGATCCTTTAACCGGGGCTGCCGTGAATAAATATTTGCCCATCCAGGAACGGATCGGCCGGTTGGTCCGGCTTTCGCTGAATTGGGCTGCCTTAAAAAGCACACCCAACAGAGAAAAAAAAGTGGCCATCATCTTTCATCATTATCCTCCCAGAAATGATCGTATCGGATGTGCCAGCGGCCTTGACAGTTTTGCCAGCGTCTGTGAAATGTTGAAAGCCCTGGATCGAGAGGGCTATTACATTGATACCCTTTACAAAGAGAGCTGTGAACTTTCCCGTATTATCCTGGACGGCATGACCTGTGACAGAAGATGGCTTCTGCCGGAACAGATGGCAGAAAAGACCAAAGCCAAGGCCGACAGAGAAGATTATATGCCGTGGCACAGGGCGCTTCCTGAAAAAATACAGAAAAAAATGACCCAGGACTGGCAGGCTATGCCCGGTGATCTTTTTGTCCATGGGGATCAATTGTTTTTCCCCGGGATTATCAACGGGAATGTCTGTATTACCATCCAACCGCCCAGGGGATATTTTGAACAGATTGACAAGCTTTATCATGACATGCACCTGTCGCCGCCCCATCATTATCTGGCCCAGTACAGATGGATATCTGAAAAATTCGGGGCCCATGCCGTGATCCATGTGGGCAAGCACGGATCCCTGGAATGGCTGCCGGGAAAGGCTGTGGGTTTAAGCCGGCATTGTTACCCCGATATTGCCATTGGGGATCTGCCCAACCTCTATCCGTATATCATAAATGATCCCGGTGAGGGCACCCAGGCCAAACGAAGATCAGCCGCCTGTATTATTGATCATCTCCCCCCGGCCCAGACAACGGCAGGTCTTTATGATGAACTGGCCAAGCTTGACAATTTCATGGACGAATACCGGGATGCGAAAATCCAGGACCCATCAAAATTGCCCATGCTGTTGGAAATGATTGTAAAAGAAGCCGGGGCACAAGGTATTCTTGACGAGCTGAATCTAAACCTTGAGCAGGCCTTGTCGGAGGGTTCTTCTTTTCTCGAACAGCTTCACCATTTTCTGGAAGAGATCCGGGATACGGCAATTGCCGATGGACTGCATATCATGGGCCAAGCTCCTGAAGGTGAACGTCTGGTCTCCACCCTGGCCCAGCTGACCCGGCTTGCCAACGGGTCTGTTCCCTCCCTTAGAAAATCGGTCATGAAGGTGATGGGCGGGAATACACAGAAGGATGCTCTGTCAAAATTCCAGAAACAGGCCCAGGATCTCTGTGAAGCCCTGTTAGATGAACTTCTAATGTCGGACATGTCATTGAAGGCCATCACATCGGTTCAGATGAAACACCTGGGAAAATCCCACGCAGATGTCACCCAGGCGTTGACTTATGTGGCAAAGGATCTTCTGCCCAAACTTCAACAGACAAAAAACGAAATCCAGGCAGTGCTGGACGGGCTTAGCGGCAGGTTTGTTCTCGAAGGACCTTCAGGCGCGCCCACACGGGGACAGGCGGATATTTTGCCCACAGGCCGTAATTTTTTCTCTGTGGATCCCCAGAAAATCCCCACACCTGCAGCCTGGAAGGTGGGAAAACGCATGGCAGACGCTTTGATTGATCGCTATCAAAGGGAGCATGGCAGCTATCCTGAAAAAGTCGGTATTGTGTTATGGGCAAGTCCCACCATGAGATCAAAGGGGGATGATGTTTCCCAGATTCTCTACCTGATGGGGGTAAAACCGGTGTGGCAGAAAGGTTCCGGGAAGGTTCGGGGAATCGAGATAATTCCCATGGAAAAATTAGGCCGTCCAAGGATTGATGTCAGCCCAAGGGTATCCGGTATTTTTCGGGATGCATTTCCCCTTCTCATGGATTTGATCGATGACGCGGTTCAGATCACGGCAATGATAAATGAGCCGGATGAGTCTAATTTTATCCGGCGCCATGTGTTCAAAGATGTCAAGGAGTATGAAAAGGACGGACAGGACCAAAAGAGTGCCTTTCGAAAAGCAACCTTCCGGATATTTGGCTCTCCACCGGGCAGTTATGGCAGCGGGGTGTCAAAAATGGTGGAATCCAAAACCTGGGAAACCACCGATGATTTAGGCAATATGTTTATTCAATGGTCATCCTATGCCTATGGGAAAAATACCTTTGGCGCCCCGGCGGAAACACAGTTCAGAAAAAGCCTTTCACGCATGTCGGTCACCGTAAAAAATGAGGACACAAGGGAAAAAGACATGATGTCCTGCACGGATTTTTACTCCTACCATGGCGGGCTGATCACAGCGGTTCATGCGGTTCAGGGGAAACGTCCCTTTTCTGTTACCGGGGATTCCTCGGATCCTGAACAGGTGGTGGTCCGCACAACAAATGAGGAGGCAAGGCATATTTTCAGGGCACGCCTTCTTAACCCGGTGTGGCTTGAAGGGCTGAAAAGACATGGGTTTAAAGGTGCCGGGGATATTTCAAAGGCCATGGACATTATCTTTGGGTGGGATGCCACCGCCGATGTGATAGATGATCATTTGTACACGCAATTTGCCCGGAAAGTGGCTTTGGACAACAAAATGCAGGAGTGGATGAAATCCGTCAATCCCCATGCGCTTGAAAATATTCTGGCCAAACTTCTGGAGGCCGTTTCCCGGGGCATGTGGCAGGCGGGCAAAGAACTCGAAGATGAGCTTAAACAAGAGTACCTCGATATTGAGGGGACCATTGAAGAGTTGACCGAACAGGCTGAATAAACACCGCTCCAAGACACTGGAAACTAAGGTGTTTATCGAATCGATATCCAGAATGCTGGCATTGATTGGGATTTTCAGATAAATGGACGGAAAAACAGTATGGAAAAGAGCATAAACACAAAACCCCTGCCATAATAAAGCTTCCTGATCGCAATTTTACTGCTTGACACATTCTTATTAATGGGATAAGAACTTTTTACTTGCAATATGAAATTGCTGCTGTATTGAATGAATAGAGACCATTGTCAATGATGAGCCAAGAAGGCCAGATAGAAGAGATATCTGGATTCTTGGCTTTTTTTTTATGAAAAAAAGAGAGGAAATAATCGACTCATAAGGTTTCATCATAAAGCACAAGTAAAAATACGTTGAAATATTCGCAATAGATAGAGGGGGAAGACAGCAGATACCCGGCCAAGGACACATGCTGCCTTCCGGTTGAACCCCTTGATGATCAAGGAGTCTATTCCTTCCTTATCACCTGACTCATCTTGCGTCAACAATAAGAATCTACCACAGGCAGGCTTTTCCCACAGGCTATATCATATATGTTTGAAAAGCATGGATATAGCTATGTCTTGTCAAGAAAGATAGGATAACTGTTTTAAATTATTAATATTTATGCTTCAAACTTTGCAAAAGTTCTTTGATGGATATTCAATAAGTTAAGATGGGTATCGGGAATTGCCGGGATGGATAATTATCTATCATTGACTGTTTCTAAAAAAATAGAAGGAGAAAAATGAAACCCAAGATTAAAAAGAACTACCGGATTGCTGCAGTGCTTATCATGGGCATGCTCATGGTTCATTCTAACGTTGCATCCGGCAATGAAGAGCCTTTTCAGCTGGGAGTTATCACCGTGACCAGTCCTGGAATTGAACAGAACATTGAAGATGTACAGGCAACGGTTGAGATCATCCAATCCCAACAGCTCGAAACTCTTTCAGGACGAAGCCTTTCCCAGGCACTTCAACAGGCGACTGGTATTGTGGTCAAGGACAGTGGCAGCAATTCAGACCTTTCTCTCAGGGGGTTTGAAGGGGGACAAACCCTTATCCTTGTGGATGGCATGCGACGCACCGGCAAATATGGAAGCACGGACCTGAACGGAATTCAGCAGGAAGATGTCGAGCGAATCGAAATCGTTCGGGGTCCTATGTCTGCCCTGTACGGTTCAGATGCCATGGCCGGAATAGTAAACATCATCACCAGGAAAGCTTCGGCCAAGAAAGCCTTTACCGCTAAAACCATCTGCGGTATGGCCCAGAACAGGGATAGGGAGACCCTCATTTTTCGTGCAAACGGCAACCTTGGACAGGTGGGAAACAGCTACCATCGAATTTCAACGGAAATAAAAAAACGGGACAGATACCGTATGGAGGAAGATCAACCATACACCAGCCTGGGGGATGAGGAAAGATACTTCATTTCCTACAACGGAAGATATGAAATGGACACCCAGCATTATTTCGGATGGTATGGGGAATATGCCAGGCAGGATGACGAAGGGATAAGTTCCAGCAGCGTCATGGGATATCCTGACACCTATGAAAAGGAAGAACGGGTCCAGTTGACAGGCAAATATCACAACAATACAGAGCTTGGAATTTTCGATCTTACACTGGGGTACGGCAATGCCGACACAGATTCAGACCGGACAGGGGGAGCGGAAAAAACAGACTACGATCAATATGAGATGAACGGGGTATGGAACCTTTACACAGGCAATAATGCACACAATCTGAGCATCGGAGCGGGGGCACGAAAGGAACAGATAGAACTTACCATCCTTTCGGATTCCCCAGAGCGGGATATCAGCCATCTCTTCATCCAGGATCAGTGGGAGATTGTTAAGGATATCACCCTTATGGGTGGGGCCCGGTACGATCATTACAGTGATTTTGGAGATACACTAAATCCAAAGATAAGCCTCTCCTGGACCCCGGGCGATTTTTTTGCGCGGGCGGCCTATGGAACGGCCTTCCAGGCCCCGGGTTTTATAGATATGTACGGTTATTTTGAACGCAGTGCGGGAAATCGGTCCCACATCATCCGTGGTAACCCCGACCTTGAACCGGAAAAATCCAGAACTGCCGAAGCAGCCCTGGGATTCCGCAGCAATAAATTCTCCATTGAAGGAGTATACCATTTTTCAAAACTGAAAAACCTCATCGCAAGCCATTCGGTCAGCATAACCACGGATCCTGTAAGCCATGCCCAGACCATCGAAAACGAATATGAGAATATCAACAAGGCCAGGATATCCGGTATAGAACTCTCCATGACCGCCAAACCGACCCAATTCTGGAAGTTATCGGCATCCGGTGAGTACCTTGATAAAAAAGATGATGAAACAGATGAAAGGCTTATCAACCATGCCAGGAAAACCCTTAAGCTTGGCAGCAGCCTTTTCCTTGGCGATTTCGAGTTTCACACCTATTATCGTGGGTTTTTTGATTACTATGCTGAGGATCCGAACATGCCCAGGGGATCGGCACCCATTGATAGCAATTTTGAACTTGTGGACATCAAACTCAATTATCAGCTTTCCCCCCGTCATGAGATCGCCTTTGGTATAGACAACCTCTTAGATAAGGAGAGCCCATCCAATTATACCAGGGGAGGTTCGCCGCTGGATCCTGGTGAGCGGTATTACTATCTGAGCTATACGGCCAGGTTCTGATCTTGCCCAGGCATAAAACATCACCCCATAGAACTAACAAGACAGCATCAAGAAGGTTTTCTGATTCTCTTGTCAAAAGGACACGAAAACAAGAGATAATAATCTAAAAAAACAAGAGCACCAAGGAGGAGTTCGTCATGGGAAAAAACGGTTTATTCGCTCGATTCAGCATCGCCTTATGCTTAACCCTTATTTTTTCAACACCGGTTCATGCCCATAAATTGTGGATCAATGCCACGGACCATTCACCGGAAATCTTTTCTCACCCCAAATATGCACCGATTCCCCGGGCAAAAACAGCCGTCTACTTTGGATGGGGACATAAGCTTCCGGCCAATGATTTTCTTCAGGATGGTTACCTCAAAGATTTCTTCATGGTCGAACCCGATGGTAATAAAAAGGATATAAAGCCAGGCCCAGGGGGATTCAAGGCCACTGAAATCACCATGAAACAGGAGGGAGGGCGCATCGTTGCCGCCTCTATCAATCCAGGCTTTCACGGAGATGTTGAGGGAAAGAATGATTTTTACGATCTACGATATGAAATGTATGCCAAGACGCTGATAAGTGTTGGCAAGGTTGAGGGGAATCCCTTTTCCAGAACCCTTGGCCAGAGATTCGAAATCATTCCCCTTGAGAATCCGGCTACTCTTAAACCGGGTGACTTTCTTGAACTCAAGGTGCTGCTGGACGGAAAACCAGCCAAAGGCGCTGAAATTTTTGTCTCCCCCTATGCCAATCCGCAGGTAACGTTCATGGATACAATAAATTACAAAGAGACGGCAAAGATAAGGCTCCTGGATTACTACGGACCCTGGATCATCACAGCCAAACTGGAACTGCCGGCCACAGATGAATTCAAGAATAAATGTCGTAAACTGTACTTTATCTCCACCCTGACGTTTGAGCTTCCCTAAAGGGGATTGGCGGAGGACACGGCCTGTACGCCATCGCATTTTCCCAGGCAAACCTTCAACTTGAGAGCGTTGTGTTTTACCTTCCGCCTGTCATGGAGGCCACCAGAACCTATATTGAAGAGTATGGCATGGAGGACAAGGTAAAAGCAATGCCGGGAGATTACACCAGGGATGATTGGGGAAATGGATTTGATATCGCATTTGCCTCCAATGCCCTGTACAAGCCGGGTCAAGAGCTTCTGCCTATTCTCCTGAAAACAAGGGAATCGCTGAATCCCGACGGTCTTTTTATATACAAGCACATGATGATGGATGAGGAGAGAACCTCGCCTGCCGCCACGGTGTTTTTTGATTTGATGATTTCCCTTATCGGAGAGTATTCCGGAAACATCTTCACCGAGAAAGAGGCAACAAATATCTTTAAAAAGGCGGGGTTTGAAGTGGAGAAATTCGATTGTTCATCCCCCACAAGACCCTCTGTGATCTTTGTATGCAGAAAAGGAGCAGTAAACGTATGAAAATGAACAGCGATATCCTGGAAGTGCTTGACCAGAGCGTCATTTATCTGGCCACTGCTTCCTTGGACGGCATTCCCAACGTGGTTCCCATTGGAGGGAGATTTTGAAAATAAAAAAGAACTTTTGGGGGGCATGTTGCCTGGCTGTTTTTCTGGGTCTTATAGCAGCTTTTTTTGTTTGTTCCGAGCCGGGCAAGGCCCAATTGAACCAGGAAAACACCTTGGTCATCGGCTCCCAGTTCGGCATCGGTGGTAGCATCGATCCCAGGCAGGGCCTCGGCGGCCCCAACCTGGCTCCCAAACTGTTGATATTCGAACCCCTGGTCTATTTTGATGATGAATATACTCTCAAACCACTTCTGCTGACCTCATGGGACGCTTCAATGGATGCAAGGACCTGGACCCTCCACCTGAGAAAAGATGTAAAATTCACAGATAACAGCCCTCTTAATACGGACGCATTGATGTTCTCCATTCGTTATATGACAACTCCCGGATCCAGGCTTGCTAATATTAAAACCATGGAGTCCCTTGATGCGCATACGGTACGGATCACATTAAAAGAGCCGGACGGGGTCTTTATCCACACAATCTCATCCCTGGGAATCATGGGCCCCGGCTCCGTGGATCAGGAGGGACGATTCGTCCGGCCCGTGGGAACCGGACCCTTTATTTTCAAGGATTATCTAAAAGATCGAGAAGTGGTATTTGAGAAAAACCCGGATTACTGGGGAAAGCTCCCCAAGGTTGACAAAGTGATCATTAAAATCATCCCGAATTTCAACACCAGGGCCATGGCCCTGGAATCCGGAGAGGTGGATGTGGCAGATTACCTCCCGGCTGAAATCCTGAAAAAACTGGATGAAGATCCACGATTCACGGTGCCCCATAAGATTCCAAGCCCATGTCCGAACTGGATAGGCATGAACACGAGAAAAGAGCCCTTCAATGATGTCCGGGTTAGAAAGGCGGTAAATTACGCCATTGACGTGAAAACAATCATCAACACCCTGATCAATTCCATCATGCCGGACCTGGCGGTGCCCGCCCTCAAAGGCCCCCATTCCCAGCCGCTGTTCAGCAGGATCGTAAACCCCGATCTTGGGTGGTACGGATATGATGTTTCAAGGGCAAAAGCCCTGCTGGAAGAGGCGGGCTGGAAAGATACCGATGGTGACGGAATTCTGGACAAGGATGGCAAACCCTTTAAGGTAGAGCTGATATCTTCCCTGCTCTACGCCGAAGGAACGGAGATTTCCGAAACCATCCAAAGCCAGCTTCAAAAAGTAGGAATGGATGTATCCGTCAAGGTTCTGGAGTCCGGTGCCAGATTTCAGGCCTACAGGGAAAAAAGATACGACTTGATCGAGCTCGGGGGCATCTGTCCTCACAACGACCCCTCGCCATGGTATGAATACTATTTCCATTCCAGGAAACACCCAGCTTATTCCATCATGGACAATGAAGAGATCAATGCAGAGATAGATGCGCTTTCGCAGATCATTGATAAGGAAGAACGCATGAGATCTTTTCATCGATTGCAATTTCTTCTGGAAACGAACGCCCCGGGAATTTTCCTGTATATCCAGAACGGGGCACTTGCCCATGGAAAAGGCATCAAAGATTTCCACATGAACTGCGGCATGACCGGGGCGTATTCCTATGCCTGGAAGGTGTCCAAGCAGAGGTAATGCCATGGTGGAGTATGCGTTCAAAAGATTGATTTTAACCGTGGGGGTGCTTTTCGGAGTCACTTTGCTCACCTTTTCCCTTCTTTTCATACTACCCGGGGATCCAGCGGAAATGCTTGCCATGTCCAAGTATGGTGCACTGGATGCCAACAGGGAAGCCATTGAGCAGATCAAAAAAGAGCAAGGGCTGGACCGGCCCATCCCGGTTCAGTATGCTCTCTGGGCATGGGGGGTGGCAAAAGGAGATCTGGGCAGATCAAGACTCTCAGGCAAACCCGTCTCCGGAGAAATTATGACAAGATTTGCTCCGACCTTTGCCCTTGCAGGTTCAGGTCTGCTTATCTCCCTATTCGTGGGAGTGAGCCTTGGGGGCATCGCAGCGGTAAGGCAAAACAGCTTCTGGGATTACCTTTGCATCGCCTTTTCACTTGTCGGTGTTGCCGTTCCAAACTTCTGGCTCGGCCTGATGCTGATCCTGTTTTTTGGAATCTATCTGAATATTTTGCCCACATTCGGATACGGCACCATGGGCAATCTCATCCTGCCGGCAATGACCCTGGGAATTTCAATGGCCGGCGTAACAGCCCGGCTCACCCGCTCTTCCGTCCTCGAAGTGCTGGGCCAGGACTATATCAAGACCGCCAGATCAAAGGGGTTGCCCCGGAGAATCATCCTGTCCAGGCATGTGATGAAAAACGCCCTGCTGCCCATTGTTACCATATCAGGCATTCAATTCGGTTATCTGCTGGAAGGAACAGTGATCGTTGAAACGGTTTTTGCATGGCCCGGCATCGGCAGGCTCCTGATCAATGCCGTCCACAACCGGGATTTTCCCCTGATCCAGGGATGCGTGCTCTATATCGCATTTATATTCTGCTTGGTGAACCTTCTGGTGGACATCTCCTATAGCTGGCTTGATCCGAGGGTGGGGCTTTACAACCATGAATAACAATTCTTTCAAGCACCGATTGGCCTTCATGGGAGGCATCATCATAATTCTGTTGCTATTTATTGCGCTGCTGGCACCCATTATCGCCCCCCATGCCCCCGGAACTATTGATCTAACCAACAGCCTGTCTCCGCCCTCCTGGGATTTCCCCATGGGAACCAACAAGCTTGGCAGATGTGTTTTGTCCCAGATAATCCATGGTTCAAGAATCACCCTGGGCGTTGGAATCACCACAGTGCTGGCAACAGGCCTTATCGGGATGGTCATGGGAATCGTATCCGGTTATTTCGGCGGTATCATTGATGAAGTAATCATGCGGATGGTGGATGTCATGCTTGCCCTTCCCGGGATCATACTCGCCCTTGTAATCGCAGGGGTATTGGGACCGAGCATGGTCAACCTCATGCTGGCCCTTATAATCACCGGTTGGACAGGCTTTGCTAGGGTTATCAGGAGCACGGTGCTCTCCTTAAAGGAACTGGCCTTTGTGGAATCGGCAAAGGCCATGGGAGCATCCGATCTGCGTATCCTCTTGGTTCACATCGTTCCCAACTGTCTGTCTCCTGTTATTGTCCTGGTGACCTTTGGCATGGCCCGGGCCATCCTTGCCGTATCAGCCATGAGTTTCTTGGGTCTGGGGGCACAGCCCCCTGTTTTTGATTGGGGTTCCATGCTCAAGGACAGCGTGCTTTATATGAGATCCGCACCGTATCTGGCGATCGTTCCCGGCATGGCCATCATGATATCGGTACTTTCATTTAATTTTATAGGAGATGGGCTCAGGGACGGTTTCGATGTCAAAACAAACCAAAAACCGATGTGGTGAAACCATGCCTTTCTTAAAGATCCATGGCCTGAAGGTAAGTTTCAGAACCGATGCAGGGTATGTTCGGGCAAATGACCGGATCGACCTTGGCATTCATGGCAATGAAACCATTGGACTCATAGGGGAAACCGGATGCGGAAAATCCATACTTGGCCATGCCTTGGCAGGGTTGCTGCCTGAAACCGCAGAGATCTCAGGCAAGATTCACTATAAAGGAAAAGAGCTTCTCACCCTGCCCCGGGATGCCATGAACCGTATCCGGGGAAGGGAGATCGCCATGGTCTTTCAAAATCCCTCCCTGTCTCTGAATCCGGTCCTGTCCGTTTATCAACAGATTGCCGAAGTGTACCGGGACTGTCTTGGAATGGCGCAGGAAAAGACAAGGCAGGCAGTTGCAGAAAGTCTGACAAGGGTGGAAATCGATCCAAAACGGATGCACCAATATCCCCACCAGTTCAGCGGGGGAATGCTCCAGAGGGTGACCATTGCCATGGCCCTTGCCTTTGATCCCTGTATTCTCATCGCAGATGAGATCACCAAGGGTCTTGATCGCCCCGTAAAGCAAAAAATCATTCACCTGCTGAAAAGAGTGACCCGGGGCCGGAGCATGCTCCTGATAACCCACGATCTGGAGGTTGCCAGACAGCTCTGTGACAGAATTGCCGTCATGTACGCAGGGGAGATAGTTGAAATCAATGACACCCGGACCATTTTTGATGCTCCCGGACACCCCTATACAAGGGGGTTGCTCAATGCTCTGCCAAAGGCTGGAATGGAGCCAATTCCCGGCCATACCCCAAGCCTCATTGCACCACCCCGGGGATGCAGGTTCCATCCACGGTGCGGCAAGGCCCGGGAAGAATGCCGAACGTATCATCCGGAGATGAGACAACAGGGAAGCCACTCTTACATCAGGTGTCTGACATGCCGGTAATGGAAGTGATAAAGCTGGGAAAAGCGTTTCATTCAGGAATTTTAAAACGAAAAAAAAACACCGTGATCAAGGATGTCTCTTTCAGGATAGAAAAAGGAAAGACCCTGGGGTTGGTTGGAGAAAGTGGCAGCGGAAAATCCACCATTGCACGGTTGGTCCTGAGGCTGATTGATCCCACATCCGGGTGTATCCGTTTCAATGGCAGGGACATTACCCGGCTCAACGGCCACCGGCTCAGAAACCTTAGAAAGGAGATACAAATTGTTTTCCAGAACCCTGAAACCGCCCTTAATCCAAAGTTGAAGCTTATCAGCAGCATTGCCGAACCGTTGAGAATCCACGGCCTTGTCACCAGACAGGAGGAAAAAAACAAAATCCATGAGATGGCAGCCCAGGTGGACCTGAGCCCGGAACTTCTGGACCGATATCCCCATCAGCTATCAGGGGGGCAGATCCAGAGAGCGGTTCTGGCCAGAGTCCTCTGTCTTAAACCCAGACTCATGATACTGGATGAGCCCACATCCATGCTGGATGTCTCATACCAGGCCCAGATACTCAGACTGCTGAAGGATCTGCAGAAAGAGCATGAAATCGCATACCTTTTTATCTCCCATGATCCAGATGTGGTGAGGTATATGAGCGACGAGACAGCAGTACTCCACAGGGGAAGGATAGTCCGATCCGCTCCCAAAGACAAGAGTCCTGCGACTCAGGTTTCAGTGCCCAGGGTTGATGAGCTGATGGAATTTGCCAGATCTTAACCAAGGTCCTCAATAAATAAAATAATATCACAATTGAAAGGAGAGATTTAAGAGTGAAACGCTTAGGATTGATTTTATTGTATATTGCAGCTTGGGGCCTGTTATTCTCCAATGTCACAGGAGCTGAGGAAAAGAAGATCTACAATCTGGAGGAAATAGTTATTACGGCAACAAAAACCCCAAAAAAACTTGAGAATGTGCCGGCAGTGGTAACGATCATCGGGGCGGAAGAGATCGAATCCAAACCTGCACGGACGGTTGGTGATCTTTTGGCGGATCTGCCGGGTTTCACGGCAAAGGAGCCACAGGGAGTCGGACTTATTACCCCCCAGACAGTGTCCATGCGAGGCAATGGATTTACCGGGCATACACTGATTCTTCTCAATGGCCAGCGCATGAACTCACCAGCCAACGACTATACCTACCTGACAACCCTGCCTGTCCGTGCAGTGGAGCGCATTGAAGTGGTGAGAGGGCCTTTTTCTTCCCTGTACGGTTCCTCCGGCGGAGCAGGTGTCATCAATATTATCACCAAGGATGGCGGCGACCGCAACTATGTTCAGACCTTTGGTCAAATTGGCGACTTCGGGCGCCATGATTACGGCCTGGACGTCGGTATGGTCTGGAAGAACCTCTCTTTGGGCCTGTTTTATGACCGGAAAAATGTTGATAATTACTATCTCTATGATGATAAGGGATTGGATGATTCAAACAGGGAATATACCCATGACAGGATTCACGGGAAACTGACCGGAACCCTTGGTGACAACACCGAATTCAGTGTCAGCGGAGGTACCGTTGAGGGTACGACCAACTATGGTATGGGAGAGAACCTCGGTATTGAACGGTATAAGGACATCAACCAACCCTACCTTAACTTCGGGCTGTCCAGCCGGCTGTCGGATAAATTTGAATTCAAGGCCCAGGCCGACTGGTTAAAGTCTAAAGATTCCTATACCGGTGAAACCCTTGTCAATGTGACCTATCCTCCTTTTGGAGCGCCAATACCAAGCTTTAATTACAGCGCTTCTGTGAATCATACCCAAGCCCAAAGGTATCGTGGGGATGTGACATTGAACTGGTATATGGTACCGGATCAGATCATGACCATTGGCAGTGAACTTATTTATAACAAGTATGAAAAGAGCATTCGCGATTTACAGACGGGCGAACTTCTGGAGGTCCAGGGCCGACAAGGCGAAATCACGGATAAAGATGATAGGCTTTATTCTCTCTATGCCCAGTACGATGGTTTATTTTTTGACTGTTTTGAAATAGTTTTGGGTGCCCGGTTTGATGATTACGATAGCTACGGTTCCCAGGTCTCTCCAAAAGGGACCCTGCGATGGCAGTACGGCAACGACGGCAACCTTAAGTTTTCTGTTGGAAAGGGGTTCCGAGCCCCCAACCTGAACCAACTTTATTCATCCCCCTGGACAATTTCTCCCATGATCGTTTACCAGGGCAATTCAGATTTGGAGGCGGAGACCATGCTCTCCTATGAAATGTCCCTGGAGCAGTATGCCTTGAATCGAGCACTTTTTTTCCGTTTGACCCCCTATTACACCGATGCGGACAATTTTATCACCAGTATCAGGATGCCGGACCCCGTGAATCCTGCCTCCGGACAGATCATGTACCCGGATAATGTGGATGAGGTGGAGATCAAAGGCGTTGACCTGGAAATATCATACAAAGTGACCCCACCCTTAACCCTGTTTGCAAATTACAATTACAATGAAACCAGGGATGCGAAAACCGATATGATTTTGAACGGCTATCCGAGAAACAGTGGGGCTTTGGGCCTGCGTGGAAACCACCGGATACTAACTGACTGGCGTCTGTTTGGCTCATACTCGGCCCGCTACCGCGGGGAATGGGATGATACAAGCTGGGGCCGGACTATGGTGAAGGAAACAGTGGGCGGCTATTGGTGGCATATGGCCTCGGTGGGGATTTCCTACAAGGAGATGGTCACCCTTAAAATCGATGGTTTTAACCTGTTCGATGATCGTACCAAAACCGGTATTGATGATTATCCGGCCCAGCGCAACGTATTGGTTGAGCTGGCGTTAAAATATACATTTTAGGCCATTCCCCACTGAATCTGTTCATAACGGCCACGGGTCTTCCTGGTATTTCGTTTAAGGCATATCCGCAACAAAGGTTGAAAACGCCTGGGTAAGGGTTTGAGTAAAAGGAGAGAAAAGATGTCTTCAAAGATAAAAATTGCTGGTTTCCGTGTGATTTTCGGGCCGAGTACCATCGGCAGGCTCTACGAACAGGCCGCTGAAACCTGCAGTACAAAAGGTATAAATATAGAACTGAAATATGCCCAGCCGGCAGCGGCAGGCATGCCCATGCCATCGTCGGAATGGTTGCATTTTGCCAGAGAAGAGGCAGATGCGGTGTTTTACAGCTTTCCCACAGATTTTAAAGTTCTGGGTCAAATATTTGACAAACTTACCAAAGAGCTGGACAAACCGGTGGTACCGGTTACCCCCGAGGCTGCAGCCATTGGAAACCTTCCCGTGGAAATGGCGGAACAGGCCGTTGCCTACCATTTATACGGCGGGAAGGAGAATATCGAACATTTTTTCTGCTGGCTCGGGGAGCTTGCTGAAAAGTTTTTGCCCGGCAGGGCTCAATCGCCCAGGGAACTTCCCTGGGCCGGCATCTATCATCCTGATAATGACCAATATTTTACCAAGCCTGGGGATTATCTGACCTGGTACAGGGGACACAGACCCAATGCCGGTCCCCTGGTGGGGCTTTTGTTTCCGAGGCTCTTCTGGGTAGAAGAAAATCTGGCAACATATACCGCCATAATTCGTGAAATCGAAAAAAGGGGGGCAGGGGTTATCCCTGTCTTCAGCGACGGATGGTTTGGAAAGGTTAAAAATGACGATGTCATACTAAAATATTTCACAAGGGCGAATAAAGCGATCATAGAAACCCTTGTGGTGTACAGCGCGTTTTTTTTAAAATCAAAACAAAAACAGGCGGCCATCAATCATGAATCGTCAACCAATGTGCTGACACAACTCAATGTTCCGATTCTGAAGATGATCCATTCCGCCAGCCAGACAGAGGAGCAATGGCGATCCGATGCCCAGGGGCTGAACCTGCCCCAGGTGATTATCAGCATTACCCTGCCTGAATTTGACGGGCTCATCGAACCGATTCTCGTGGGTGCATCCGGCGGCTCGGGCGATTATGCCCCGACCTTGCCCATTGAAGGCCAGGTGCCGTACCTGGTGGATCGTATAATGGGATGGATCAATCTGCGTGCCAAGGCCAATGCAAAAAAAAAGGTGGCCTTTGTTCTGCTCAATTCCCCTTGCAAGAGTGTGGAGGCAACCGTGGGAGCCGCCTTTGGCCTGGACAGTCTGGAAAGTATGGTCAATATCATGAAACAGATGCAGGCCCGGGGGTATGCCCTGGACTGGGTCCCAGAAAACGGAAAAGAATTCATTGATGAGATCATGGAACGAAAATCCCTGCCTGATTTTCGCTGGACCACCATCAGTGATATTGTATCCAAAGGCGGAGCCGCCGGGTTTGTGGATCTTGAAACCTATGGTAAATGGTTTGCACAAATGCCGGAAGATGCACGTGAAAAAGTGACGGCAGCCTGGGGTGATCCAGACAAGGCCCGGCAGCTCACAGGAGTTGAAAAACTCTCCTTTGGACTCCACGACAATAAAATTGTAATTCCGGGGATTCAAACGGGGAACATATTTATCGGTGTGCAGCCCAAGAGAGGGTGTGCAGGCTCCAGGTGTGACGGAGAGGTCTGCAAGATTCTCCATGATCCTGAAGTGCCGCCGCCCCATCAGTGGCTGGCCTGGCATAGATGGCTGGAAGAGGAGTTTGGGGCCGATGTGGTGGTCCATGTCGGTACCCACGGAGTTATGGAACTTTTACCCGGCAAAACCACGGCATTGACCGAGTCCTGCTTTTCAAGAATCTCCCTTGGCAAGGTGCCCCATCTTTATATGTACAACCTGACCAACCCCATGGAAGCGGTGGTGGCCAAGCGCAGAAGCAATGCCGTTATCATTGATCACATGCCGCCGGTTCTGGCCACCATGCGACTCTCCGATGACCTGGCCGACCTGGAGGATCTGCTGGAAGAGTACCAAAAGGCAGCCCAGCTCAATGAAAAAGCCAGGGCGGTAGCACTTTTGGAGGGGATAGAAGAAAAGGCCAGGGCTGCAGGCCTGTTATCCCATGACAGGGAAATTGATCCGGATATGCTCCATGAAAAGCTGACAATGCTGCGGGAAAGTCAGTTTCGTGACGGCCTTCATATTTTTGGGCAGGCCCCGGAAGAAGAGGCTCTGGTCGAACTTCTCAATACCGTGCTGAAACTGGATCAACCCGATTGTCCGGCCTTGCGCCGGGCCCTGGCAAGCCATTTTAAGCTTGATTATGATGCCCTGCAAAACGCTCCTGAAAAATCAGGGGCATGTAACATGACCAATGGCAAACTGCTGGATGATCTGGATCGCCTGGGAAAAGAAATTTTGTCCGAGATCATTCATCTTCCCGAAAACAGGACAGATGAGGCCCTTGGGGTAATTGAACCGCAATTGTCATCCTTTGCCCGGGACCGGGGCCTTGGGATGGACAATACCGATTCGATGGTGGAAAAGGTTATTGCCAAAGCCCTGAAGATTGTTCCCTTGGTGGGACAGACCACGGATGAAATCAACAACCTGCTGCACGGGTTTGACGGCGGCTATATTGAGGCCGGTGCCTCGGGAGCCCTGGCAAGGGGCAGGGTCGAGGTCCTTCCCACGGGCAGGAATATGTATTCCATCGATCCCTTTCGTATCCCGACTTCAGCAGCATGGGTTGTGGGCAAAAGGCTGGCCGATGACCTGATCCAACGATATCTTGAAGAGCAGGGGGAATACCCGGAAACCATCGGCCTGACCCTGCGGGCCATGGATCCCTATCGCTCGGACGGTGAGATGATTGGACAGATTCTCTATACCCTCGGTGTTGAACCGGTCTGGTCGGCAGGAAGGGTAGTCACCCTTAAACCCATCAGCCTTGATTCCCTTGCCAGGCCTCGCATCGATACCACGATAAATCTTTCCTCCATGCTGCGGGACGGGATGCCCCGGGCCTTTGAGCTGATTGACCAGGCAGTTCAACTGGTGGCTGCACTGGAAGAACCCCTGGAGATGAATTATGTCCGCAAACATGTTCTGGAAAGGGAAGCTGAACTTGCTTTGGAACATGATGCCAGGGATGCAAAACGCCTGGCAACCCTCAGGATCTTTTCGGCAGCACCCGGCACCTATGGTACGGGGGTGGAACTGGCTGTGGGCGCATCCGCCTGGCAAGAGGAAAAAGACCTTGCCGCAGTTTATTTCCAGCATGCCGGTTATGCCTATGGTGACGGTGTTTATGCCCGTCATGCCACGGATGAGCTGATCCATAATTGCAGCCGGGTGACCGTAACCTTTGAAAAATTTGATTCCGATGAGATCGACCTGTGCGACTGCTGTCACATCTATGGGTGGCATGGCGGGTTTACAAACGCGGCAGAGGTGGCTTCGGGGAAAGAGGTCAAAACACTTTTTGGAGACACCAGTGATCCGAATCGGCCAGTGATACGCACCCTTAATGAGGAGTTGTCCAGGATTGCCCACACCCGGCTTTTGAATCCTGCCTGGATCGAGGGCAAGAAACGTCATGGATACAAGGGAGCAGGGGATATTTCCAGTCGCACCAACCACATGTACGGCTGGCAGGCCACCACCAGAGAGGTGGACAACTGGGTGTTTGACGGTATTGCAGAAAAATTCCTCCTGGACAAGGAGAACAGGAAGTTTTTTGAGGAGAATAACCCCTTTGCAATGGAAGAGATCGCACGCAGGCTCCTTGAGGCTGAAAGTCGCGGATTATGGCAGGCTCATCCCGATACCCTCCAGGAACTAAAGGAGATCTATCTTGATATCGAAGGAATGATGGAAGAACAAATGGGGGATGTGGAAGGTGATTTCCAGGGCGGTGCCGTTAATATCATGGGTTTTGATGAGGTTCCCCAATTAAAGGAAAAAATGGAAATAATTCAGTCAAAACTTACAGCTTTAAAGGAAGGTGAAGCCAATTGAGTGCCATCATTGAGGTCAGGAATCCGACCAAAACCTTTGGCCGGGGTCAAGCGATCCGGGCAGAAAACAGATCATGGATGGGTATCATCATGTGCCTCTTTATCCTGTTGATAGGATGCGACCATAAGCCGGATCAGGATGAAGTGTCGGTAAATTCAGCCATATTTACGAGGACAGGCCTTTTCTTGGAGATGGCCGGGTCTGTTCCCATCCGGTCAATCACCATATCCAGGGATGGGCAGACACTTGTTTCCCAATCCCTTGACTCTCCTGGCCAGGCCCTTATCAACCTGAAATGGGAGAGTGGCACCAGGTATGACCTTAAGGTCTCGACCCGGGACGGGGTTGTAAATATGCCGGTGTACGCACCGGACAAGCCAAGTCCGGTGAAAATTGCCGACATTGCCCTGGAAGACCTGGATAAAGAGGAGATGGAGTATCGCTACTATGCTTCCCGTGGTTCTGAAGTCTGTTTTTCGCCGGACGGGGCCTATATCGGAGTGGGGTCAAAGGGCGGATATGTTTACCTTGTGAGCACGGCATCCAAGGAGATCCTATGGAAGCATAAAATTCCCCAGGGAAGGGTTGCCACGGTTGTCATTTCCAATGACGGTAAATTGATTGCCGGTGAAGAGAGCATGGACGGCTTTTTGTACTGCTTTGATCTTAAAACCGGGAACCTGGTCTGGCAGTATAAGACTGCGCAGGATTTTGACAATAAAGGGTCTTCTGTCATTAGAATGAGGGGAAGATATAAATACTATCCCCTTCAGCTTTGGGGGCTAAAAATTGACAATGACAACAACCCCTATGTGATGGTCAGGCATGCATCGGAAAAACTAATCAATGAAAAAAAGACCATGGTCACGACCTCAATGGTTTACCGATTCAGCATCAAGACGGGACAACCGGTCTGGAAATATCCCCTGAAGGATTCTGCCTGGGGATTGGATATTTCAGAAGACGGCAAATACGTGATTCCGTCCATGGGCTGGGCAAAGACTGCCACCCTGGTTGTCATTGACGGTGAAACCGGCAAACCCTGCTGGCAATATGAGTTTGCCGGCCGGCAGGAAGGTGTTGAATCCTTCAGGGGGACAACCGGTTTTATGGCACGGATATCGCCGGATTCCAGGCATGTTGTCGTAAACCAAATGTATCCGGACTGGACATTTGTGTTTGATAATCAGGCATCGTCAAAGAACGAAAAGCCCCTTTTACTGTGGAAGAAAAAATTTCTTAAGGTGCTGGATGTAAGCGGTGTCCCCATCAGTGCCAGCAGCGCCAATTTAAAATTGACAAACACGGATTTGATTTTTGCCACCTGGAGTACAAGGGCACTGGGAATGGGGGCAGAGACGAGATGTTTACCGGCCCGGCATCCGGATGCAGACACCCTGTTTGTTTACGACTATGAAGGAAAGCTTAAATGGAAGTGGAAACTGGGGGAGGGAATCTGGAACAATGATTGCCTCTTGTCTAAAAAGGGCGAATACATGGTCATTCCCATCGGCCTTGTCCCGGAAACATCCTTTGCCAATCCCAAGGATATGGGCGTTTATGTGTTCAGCCCCAACGCCCAGGGCGGGGGAACAGCCAGGTTAAACTGGTTTTACCATACCCCGGGGTTTGCCTATAAGGCGGCCGTCAGCCCGGACGGCAAATATATTGTCGTGATTGAAGCCCCCTTTGATGTTGACCCTGACCGGCTCAAAGAGGATATTCAGGGCAGTCACAGATTGATTATTCTGTCGTGATGGGCTGGGTTTTCAAAATTTTGACCACCATCATCCTGATATTTCATGCTGCCGGGACGGTTTGTGCCAATGTAGCGCCCCCCCCTGTTGATCCGGCCCGGGTGCTCCTTCAGATCCCCTTTGGTATACAAAACAACGGGGATCGACACGGCTCTGGACTTGTGGTTCCCGGCAGCAGTGCGGCATCGTTTATTATTGTTGAAAGTTTTCATGAAAAAGAGCTTTCAGCAGAATTGACCATTGAAATCCCCAAACCGCTTAAGCCCGAAACAGAGGCGGGCTGGTTTGAAATTTCAGAAACACCTGACAGCTACATTCTGGGTGCAAGATTTGAGTTGATGACCGAATTCGATGACTGGCACAGCCTGTTCACCCTGGGAATCCCTGCCACTGCCCGGCCAGGGCATTACACCATCCGGGCCAGGGCTGGATTTTCTTCCAAAGAAGGGCAAAAAGAGTGTGAGATCAGACAGCAGGCTGTGATCAGGGTGGCCACCCGGACGGAAATCCAGAAGGTGTTCACCGTCAATCAAATTAAGATCCCGGCTGATTTGGATGGAAATTACGATAATAAACTATCTCGCAACAGCCTGGTGTTGCCAACCGATCTGGGGCTTTTGGGCAAACTTCTCAAAAGCCGTGGGGACATTGGGGCAGCACCGGTCTCCTTTGCCAGCATCCAGATGGAAAATCAGGCGGATGAAGCTGCCATTGTCCATGTCAGCTGGGAGGTGTGGGATCCGGAGACCGGAAAAGAGATCAAAGGTTTTCGGATTTCCAGGGAATTTCTCGATCTTCACGGTGGAGGGGACGACCGCATCCAAACCCAGGTTTTTATACCCGGAAAATCCAAGGTTCAGTTTGTCCTGCCGATCTTTGCAGACAAAGACCTGGTCCTTCCGGGCAGATATACCGGCCGCATTCAGACCCGGCTTTTCGGCAGTGACGTAACGATCAGAACCGACGCGTTTGAACTGGTGGTGAAAAAAATGGATTGGACAAGTATCGGAATTATGATGTATGCGATTATTCTCACCCTTGGGATCTCTGGCTTCCTGGTGTTTGGAAACCGCTTGATATTCAGCCGGTTTAAAACCAGATGGTTGATTCTGATAGCACTGTTCGGATCTGCAAAGTTTCTACTGTCCCTTGTGCCAAAGTTTTTTCTTACTGATCTTTTCAATGGTCTTCTGGGTCCCTTTGCCGTGTTTGCCACAGGTGTTTTCAGGGAAGGGCTTACCTATCTGTTTATCATGGCTCTGGTGGTTTTAATCCCCTTTCCAGGCGTTGTAACCCTGTCCGTGCTGATGTCGTTGACCCTGTTTTGTCTGCTTGGCAGCTTTAACCCCGTGGTTATCCTTTTCATGATGGTGTCCATGTCAACCATGGAGGTCACCCTTTATCTCACCGGGTTTACAAGGCAGCATGCACCCAATTTTACCCGGACCAACAAGGCATTATTCCTGGCTGCGTTTGGTATGGGTATTGCCAGCGCCTTTGCAATATTTGTCGACTATAATCTTTATATGCTTCTTTACCGGCTATACTATGCAAACTGGTATATTTGGGCCAACATCATTGTTGTGGGCTTTCTTTATACTGCTATTTTCGCACCGGCAGGAGTTATGCTGGGCAATAAACTAAAGCGGACGGCAATAGAATGATCACCTTGGACAATTTATCATTTATCTATCCCGGCAAAACAGCACCTGCGCTTGAGCAGGTTCATCTTCAGATCAACAGGGGAGAATTCGTGCTGATTTGCGGTCCCACCGGATGCGGGAAAACCACTCTTTTAAAAGTCTTAACCGGTATTATCCCCCATGAATCGGAAGGAATCATGACCGGAAACGCCTTGATTGACAGCCTGGACACAAGAGCGACGCCCCTGGCAACCCTGTCCAGGACCCTGGGGCTGGTGCAGCAAAATCCGGATGATCAAATTTTTTCCCTGGTTGTTGAGGATGAAGTTGCTTTTGGACCGGAAAATCTGAATCTTGAGGTTGAAACCATCGGACTCCGGGTTGACCGTGCATTGGAACAGGTGGGTTTGGCAGGGTTCAGGGGAAAAAGCGTGCAGGAGCTTTCCGGCGGGCAAAAACAGCGGGTAGCCATTGCCGGGATGCTGGCCATGGAGCCTGGGGTCCTGCTGTTGGACGAGCCCGTCAGCCAGCTGGATCCCCTGGGTGCCGGTGAGGTCCTATCCGTTATTGCCGGTATCAATTCAGATAAAAAAACCACCATCATCCTGGTTGAGCATCGAATTCACGAAGTGGCCCACCTTGTTGATCGAATCATTGTGATGGATAAAGGCAAAATTCTCATAAACGCAGATAAAAATGAGGTGTTTGAAAATCATATCCCGGTATTTGAGCAGCTGGGGTTGAGACTTCCGGAAATGATCGAGATTTTCCATCTGCTGGACCTTGGCCGTGCTCCGTTGACAGAAAAGCTGGGGCTTGACCTGCTGAAAAAACGCTTAAACGGTTTTAAGGGACCAGATGGTCATAGGGGGCTTGGCATAACGGGGTTTCAAAGAAAGGAACCCCAAAAAAAGAATAAAATTCCGGTGCTCAAAATGGAAAATCTCTGGTTTGCCTATGGGGATAAAAATTGGGTGTTAAAGGGTGTTGATCTTGAATTGTACCAGGGAGAGGTCATTGGACTGCTCGGCAGCAACGGTTCCGGCAAATCCACCCTGTTACTCCATATGGGTGGCCTTCTCAGGCCGCAAAAGGGGGATGTCAGGGTGCTGGGCAAAAACACCCGGACTGTCAAACCCGAATCCATGGCCGGGGATGTGGCAGTGGTATTTCAGGACCCGGGCCTCATGCTGTTCTGCGATTCGGTCTATAAAGAGGTTGATTTTGGTCCCAGGAATTTAAAATTGGGAGAAAGAAAGATCAGAAGACAGGTGGATGATGCTTTAAAGGCCATGTCAATTGAAGATCTGATTGCCGAGCCGCCCCAGGCTCTGAGTGGCGGGCAGCGGCTGCGGGCTGCCGTGGCTTCCATGCTCTCCTTAAAACCGAAAATTCTCCTGCTGGACGAGCCCACCAGCGGACAGGACAAGAGAAATATTCTCACCTTTATGAGGTATATTAAATCATTGTCGGACAACCTGATTACCTGTGTTTTTATCACCCATGATATGGAAACCGCCTTGAAATTTGCCGATCGGATTATTGTTCTAAACCATGGTAAACTCATTGCGAACGAAAGCCCGGCAACGGTTTTTGAAGACACGGCCCTGCTTGAAAAGGCTTGTCTCAAACCTCCCCAGGCCTTAAGGTTCAGCAGGGAACTGGGCCTTGGCCCTGCATTTTGTGCAATTGATCTTGCCAATATCATAAAAACGGTGGCACCCCATGTATGATCCAAAAACAATATTGACACCGAGCCTGAAAAACACCCCGGTTCACAGAATGGACCCCAGGACAAAGATCATCACCCTGGCAGCGGTTTCAGTGGCGGCAATATCGATTGATAAGCCCGGGGCCCTGCTCCTTCTTCTGGGCCTCTCCCTGATCGGATATCCCATGGCCGGGATATCCCTTAAAAAGGTAAAGGTTCTGGGCCTTTTATTGTTCTTATTGATCTGGGGGACCATCTATTCCCAGGCCCTGTTTTATCAGCAGTATCCCAGGACTATCCTTTTCACGGTACTGGGTGAGAATTCTTTTGGAAGGGAGTGGGAAGGTCTCCATGTGTTTCAAGAGGGGATCGAATACGGGGCAATCCAGTCCATCCGTTTTGCAGCCACCACCTCGCTGGCGCTCCTTATTTATTGGACCACCCAGCCCAATGCCATGCTTTTCGGGTTGATCCGGCTGAGGGTACCCTATGGGCTGGCATTCATGGTGATCACTTCCTTGAGGTTTGTTCCTCTTATCATTTCAGAGTCAATCACGGTCATAAGGGCCCAGAGGCTGAAAGGCTACAGGCCGTTTAAGCCGGGCAACTGGATAAAAACGATATTCGGGGTTCTTTTACCGGTGTTGTCAAACTGTATGCGAAGGTCTGTAAAGCTGGCTATTTCCGTTGGGGGACGTTCGTTTAAACCCGATGCACCCCGCACTTACCTGAAAGCCGATATTTTAAAATTTGGTGTCATTGACAAGGCATTGATCGCATTATGTTTTTTGGTGGTTCCTGTGGTGATCTTCAAACTGCTCTTATGGCTTTATGGGAATAATATATTTTATCTGTCAGAACTCAGATGGACCTATGAAATTGCAGGAAACTATCTTTTTAATGAATGATGATGATGCTCTCGTAAAAAGCTCCCAATTTTTAACCACACAACCCATTGTGGAGGAACAAGGCTTAAACCCATTTATGATGTGGTAAAAAAATCATGGGCCGATTTTTTACAGGTTCATCAATAATGGAATGGGTACTTGATCATTAGATGGGCCAACCAGATGGCACTACAGCGACACTAACCTACTTTCACCAAACTGACGTGTCAAAGTTCCCTGACCGGATATATAACACCCTTTAGAATTCTATCAAAGTAGGGTGGATCATGAAAGTGTCGCTGGGGTGATAGAGCGTTAATTGTTTTTATTTTTTTCTGAATTTTTTTACCTCCCCCCCATTTGGGGGATGTTTTTTTACCAGTCTTACCCTATTTTCAAGACCTGACGATTCGCTTAGCAAAATGAACAAATTTTATTTTGAACAAGGGAAGAATCTGCTTGGTTTTATAAATACCATGCACTTTTTCAAATTTCTTGAAAAAATAATCATAGGAAAGGGAGACAAATCCATGATTCAAAGGTCTGCAGTATTTGATAAAAATTATGAGGGCTATGTAGAACAACTGAGCAAAATCAACTTTAAATCAATTGAGGAGAGACTTGGAATAAGATGTCATGACGATGAGGCCCAAATAGATTTTTTAAATAATAGCTATTGGGTCTCAAGGAACGGCATCAGGGATGCTTCCGGCAACAGGCCTGATTACGGAATCTGTGTCATACTTTCAAAATACATTTTGCTTTGCCCCGATCAAACATACATTGATACCCAATGGGTATCTTTTAAGGATTTTAAACGCACCTCCCATTTCACCAATGTAAATTTTTTTACCAGCGACACACAGGCGGTACTGGTCAAACATTTTTCGGGCAGGCTTGAGGCGCTTCTTAAAATCAGCGAAAAACTGGGCGGTATTCCCCATGAAATGGAGACTCCATACGATTTATCAATGCAGTTTAACGCGCTCCCCAGGCTATCTCTTCTTTTGCTTTTCAACGATGGGGATGAAGACTTTCCCGCCCATTGCAACGTACTTTTCCAGAAACACGCTGAATTATACCTTGACCCGGAATCTTTGGTTATGACCAGTGCGGGTCTGGCAAGGAGTCTGATCAGAGCAGACCAGAATTGTTAAAATTTCATTTGCCGTTGTGGGCTATATCCGGGGTCTTAGCCTGACACCATCAGGACAGATACTGGGAAATATCAACTTCGTCGATTTGTTCAGGCAGCAAAAACTGCTCTGCGTATCTTTTATAAACTCCTGAAGTCAGGAATAAGTTGAAAATTTCTGGATCAATGTGCTGATCCTTTTTAAAAAAGCTTAAAATCTTGATTGCTTCTGACAGCGTCTTGGCTTTCTTATACGGGCGATCCGATGCCGTTAATGCTTCGAAAATATCAGCAACCGCCATAATTCGTGAAGGTACAGACAATTGTGATGCATCAAGCTTCCGAGGATATCCCGTACCAATCATCGTTTCATGATGCTTTCCAGCATATTCCGGCACCCGCGCCAATTTGGACGGGAACGGCATTTTTTCCAGCATGGAAATTGTCTGCATAATATGCTCACTGATCTTAAATCGCTCTTCTTCCGTCAGGGTGCCGCGTCTAACAGACAGGTTATAAAGCTCACCCCGATTATAGAGATGTTCAGGCACCGGTAATTTAAAATCAAGGTCAGCATATTGCTGTTTGATATCACGAGTGCGTTTCAGGATGTGATAGGCTCGGTCCGCAAGGAGTTTTTCTTTTGCAGGTAATATATCACATTCTTGATAAAGCAGTTCTTCCTCATGGGATAAACCAAGGCGGATATCGAAATTGCGTACCCATTCTTCTTCGGCTATTTTTTTAAGACGCTCAATTTTATTATCTGCCATAAATTCACCGCCCACATTACATTGCGCAACAAAGGCAAACTTTTCGATCAAATCCGCTTTTCTGGCATCAAAAGCTTTGCCAAGTTCATTTTTATCTCCACCTTCAGACAGTTCTTTATAATACGCCACTTCTGCATCGCGCAACAGCACTTCAAAGCGTGTGCGAATTTCATGGATACGGTTGAAAATGGTTTCTAATTTTGTGGCCTTGTCAGCTACATATTCAGGGGTTATGACCTTGCCGCAATCATGCAGCCATGCACCGATTGTAAATTCCCTCCATTCGTCTTCATTCTGGAAGGCAAAATCAGTGAAAATACCGTCTGTGCACTTGCTTGCTTCTTCAGCCATCATAATCGCCAGTTCTGGCACGCGTTCACAATGACCACCCGTACAGGGACTTTTAGCGTCAATGGCACCTGCAATCAACTGTATCATGGAATCCATGAGATTTTCTTGGGCTTCGAGAAGTTCTAAATTGTATAAAATCGTTGCGGCCTGTGCTCCAAGCGCTTCAACAAAGCGTAAAATCTCTTCACTAAACACGGTAACATTGCCATGGGCATCTTTGCAGTTAATCAACTGCAATGCCCCAATGGGTTTGGCTCCCCGGGGCATAAGCGGAATGGTTAAAAAGGATTTGGAATGGTATTTATTGATTTGATCAAAGGTTTTGGTACCGGAAAAATCAAACTCTGCATTATCATAGGCATCTTCGATCAGGATGGATTTTGTCGCCCAGATCGAATGGCTGACCACGTTATGATGATTTTCATTTCCCTGATCATCATAAAGAGGAACACAATTGAGCTGAATCTCATTGCCCTGAGTTCCCCCGAGCGCAATGCCCAGCGTGTCGTTACTGATAATCCTGAAATTCAAAACGTCATCTTCAATTTTATAAAGGGTTCCTCCATCTGCATTTGTCAATTCTTTGGCACCAAGCAGAATCATTTCCATCAATTTTTCCGGGTCGCGCGCGGCCGAAAAGGAAATTCCAAGCTCAACAAGCCTGTTCAGTTTTGACTGTGAAATTTCCAGAGCCTGGGTTTTTTCAAATAACGAAGAACGCATGGCATCAAAATTTTTTTCCAATAAATAAAACTCCAGGATCGGAGAAGGTTTTCTTTCTTTGCTTTCAAAGATAAGATCTTTCATCTTCTCGGCTTCCGATGCGATCAGCGAGAGTCGGTTTGTCATATGTTTGCTTAAAAGATATGTCACCGGGAAAAACAAGATAAGCCAAATCACTGTGGTATAAGTCAACCGATTTTGTATATTGACAAACG
The DNA here is from genome assembly GCF_054657595.1 of Desulfocicer niacini. Lineage (NCBI taxonomy): Bacteria > Pseudomonadati > Thermodesulfobacteriota > Desulfobacteria > Desulfobacterales > Desulfobacteraceae > Desulfocicer > Desulfocicer niacini. The sequence goes on along the minus strand of NZ_BAAHYK010000032.1, from coordinate 43,212 downwards.
GAGTGTTAAAATCACCCATCGGAGCTGTTACAACGACTTTTAAGGCTGAACCGTGCTTGAATACGTCGTCCGTCTTGACATAATAAACTTTATTCCCGTTTTTTATTTGCCGTAATCCAAGCCTATGATCCATGCTCAGTTCTGATAAGAGCGGGTCCGAGTTGATAGATATATTTTTCAAGGTACCTGTTTTTTCAATTACCCGATAATCTTCATCTACAATCAAAGTGCGGCTATTTTTTGAAATTCTAATGTTTGAAATCATGTTTTCCAATTGTCGTAATGTCAAATCAACACCGGCTATCCCCTTTCCATTTGCTTTCTTTTCTGAAGCTGTAATTCCTAAATCCTGGAGCGAGTTAAACATATATACGTTGGAAAGCGCAGCTTCATCTGCCTGCATTGCCATAAGGTACCATGGGCGTTTTCTTGGATCGTATTCCGGATTGATTTCAGATTTTTTTGATAAAATTTGAAAGGTTTTATCTAAAAAGTACCATTTTTGAACTCTTTTTGCTCCGTTCATGAGTTCAATTGATCGTAATATCCATATTGTTTCAGCTGGCGCCATATGTGCTTTTAAAATCAACGGATCTTTATTCGCGGAAATCACTTGTATGAAATGACTGTCTTCATATCCGAAATAGATGGAATATAACTCTCTGTTTTTTTTAAGCAATCTAAATATTGTGCGCAATGATGAAGATGCCAGGAGGTGACTTTCATCTATGCTGAAATCATCAAGTCCAGACACCAGATACACGGTTTCAAATGCATGGTTGATCAGGGCAACTGCTCTGTGTTCAATTTTTTCAAAAGCAGAATTAAATAGATGTCCGGCGGCTTCTTGTGATGCTTTTTCACTAACAGAATGTATATGAAAATAAAAGGCCAGAGAAAGAGAACCAACAACAACCAAGATTGCAATAGTCAAACTTACCTTAAAACGTATCCGCATACTTCCCCCACTGCCACATAAATTAGGTTCCGGACGCATGATAGCAAAAAATAACAACAATGGGAATGCAACTTTAACTACTCAACAAACAACGAGCCCAGTGCCACGGTGAACTGGGGATCGTCGGCTGTTTTGATATCACATAGCAATGCATCTTCAAGACTTTCTATCAGGCCAAGGTTCCTGGCGGGACCGCCGTCAATATAAATATCTTCTTCCAGGTGGCCATTGCCCGCAAGATTGGCAATACGCTTTGCCACGGCATTGTTAATTCCCTTGATAATACTGTTTTTGTTGACCCCTGTGGCTAAAAGAGAGACAATTTCACTCTCGGCAAAAACGGCACAGGTGGCGTTGATGCTAACGGCTTCAACATCCTCCTTTACATGGAAATCCTCAAGCGGGGTATCCAGGATATTGGCGGCGATTTCAAAAAAGCGGCCGGTGCCGGCGGCGCATTTATCATTCATGCGAAAATCCATGATCTGACCCTGGTCATCCAGTTTGATAATTTTTACATCCTGTCCGCCGATATTTATCAAAGTGCGTGCCTTTCCATTGGTCAGAAGGGTTATACCGGCCGCGTTGGCTGAAATTTCATCGACCACCTTGTTTGAATCCTCGATCAAATTTCTGCCGTACCCGGTGACGCATATTTTTTTTATGTCCTTTTGTTCAATATTGAGGGCGTTAAGCCCCTGCCCTATCAGTTTATTTACCAGGGAAGACTGCCCGGGTTTTGTGGGAACCACTTTTTTCCACACCGGGGCGGATTCTTTTACAAATACGATTTTTATGCCGGTACTGCCGACGTCTATGCCGATTTTCATGAAGTTTTACTCCTTAAGGTACGTTTAAACGCTTCCAGTCGTGTGACGATATTTTGTTCATCTTCTTTGACATAGTCGGTTTCAATTTTCAGGAACCGGATACCTCTATGTTTGAGCTGGTTTTCAAGAATACCCGCTTCCATGTCATAGGGATGGCATCCCTTTAAAACATGGAATATCACCCCTTTGATACTGTGCTGTTCAAGGGTATGGACCATGGCATTCAAACGCCGTTGATTATCGGCAAAGGTCGGACAGGAACAGGCTTTTTGATACCTTTGCGCCAGGGCCTTTAACAATGAAAATTCTGAGGTATCCTCGTATGGGGTGCTGCCCTGGAAGGTTCTTTCCATGGTGCACAGATCATCTGCTGTAACCGACATCCCCGCATTTTCAATCAACGTCAGCATTTTGTAGTTGGGGAAGGCAATGGGGCTGCCGCTCAAAAAGACAGGGACAGTACCGATTTCAGGTTCCCGATGATTAAGGATATAGAGATCAACAGCACGCATCCATGTTTCAATATCCTGGTACGAAAGGGCATTGGCGATCAGGGCAAAATGGAGGCTTGGGATCACCTGCTGACGCCGCAGGTTGATCAGCCGATTATAGAGCTCAGAGGCTTTTGCATGGATTTTTATGGCGTTTAACAGCCTTTTGGAGGAGATTTTATGCCCGATTGTTTTCTCAAGCCAATTTTTAAAAATCTTGATTTCATTGTGCCATCTTTTTGATGAGCGCTCCGCCTCCCTTAAATGGGGCAGCTCCATGAAATGGATTTCTGCTGTATCATAAAGGCCGGTGAGCTCACTGAATTTAACCACCCAGTCGCAGGTGGTGGGAATTACCAGCGGGGTTCCGGAGACCGAGTTCATTTCAAGCAGACCGGATATGGATTTAATCATGGGGCAGGTCAAGGCCGGCAGGTGGAGCGGGGCCATGTTCTGGACTGCAAAGGCTCCGCAGGCAAGCCTGAACGGTTGCACCTTTGCAGCATGGAACAACTCCAGAGGGGCCTGAATGCAGGGGGTCATGATCACATTTTTTTGGGCATTATCAATAAATTCATCCATAAAAAGGATTTTGCCAAGGGTATTGATAAAGGGTTCAAGATGCTCCGTGTAATCGAACCGGTTACGGATGAGTGTGATCTGCTCTTCAACTTCTTTTTGCATCAGGGCTGTTGTCCGTTTTTTAAGACGGGCAAGCCTTGGGGTGGATGGTGTCATTTTGAACTCCATTTTTCAGTCATGTAACGCCTTGAAGAAGAGAAAAGTTTGAAGTTAAACCATTTAAAGGTCAGGACATTGTCCTCGGGACAGGCTTCGACACAGGCCATGCAGCCCATGCAATCCTGGGTTAAAACATCAAAGGGCTTCAATGTCTCCCCGGAGACGGATTTATCCTTTTCCCCTTTTTCAAGGTGAACATCCGGGATATCCACAGGACACATGCGTTCGCAGTTGCCGCACCCGGTACAGGCATGGGCGTTTTTCTCAAACCGAACAGGACTTAATTTTTTAAAAAGGTGCATAAGGGCCAGCATGGGGCAGAAAATGCAGAAAAACCGTTCTTTAAAGAAAATTCCGGCAAGGAAAATTCCGGTCAGCAGCATGGCGGTAATGCTGAAACCCATGGTTACCCCGTTGGTCATGTTGATGCTAAATTTATCAAAGTCTCCCACAAACATGGGGAGGATGGGGCGTGCAGGGCAGATCTGGCAAAAGGGCAGCTTCCAGTCCGGGTGGAGTCCGAAATTGGCAATGGACAGGGGGATGAGGATCATCAGCACCAGCAAGATGTATTTGATGGGCTTAAGTTTTTTTCGGGTCTTCCGGGTCATGGTTATTCCCCGGACATTAAATTTTTTTCGAATTATTGTGATCCAGTCCTGGAACAGGCAGAAGGGACACAGCCATGCGCACCAGATCTTTGAAAGCGGCATAAAGAAGATCAAAAATAGAACAAAAGGCCATAAAATATTGACGAATGCACTGGAAAAAATCATTTCAAAACTGGTTTGAAAGCCCACATAGCTTCTTTGGAGCACCATAAGATAGCAATGCCCGGCACAGCCATTGACATAGGGGCATGAAAAACAGGGAAGTGAACTGCCCAGATCAATTCCAATCCGTCCACCGTAAAGAAACAATATAAATGATAGGTGCTGGCAAATCTGCCTTATTCTTTCCACCATGGTTTTTTCCTCTTGTTTAACAAAACGCCGATGAACAGAATAGTGCCGGCTGCCAATGTAACAGCCCCGGCTTTGTGGTTGTCATGGGCATGACGTGAGCGATGCACCCGAAGCGCGTAAGCCAGGTGGTATTGCTTGCCGTTATGCTCCACTTGGGTAAACAAAAGATCCTGTCTGGTGGCGGTAAGGCTGGACTGTCTCAGGCGTTTATCATGGGGCGGTGTATATAAGAAGCGGTAAGGTTGTGCTATTTCCGGTACGAGGGTAGTGGTATTGTTGTTTTTAAAAAGCTTCATCACCGTCGGGGTAAGCGTCTGTGAGGCAGTGACCAGACTGAAGGTTAGTGGAACGCCGGTCTGGTGCCAGTAATGACGGTCAGAATTGTTCAGGGCAATATGCGGAAGCCCTCTTAAAAGGACGGACTCCGATATTGACGCCGGGATTCTTTTGGCCGGTATTTTTGATTTCCCAAACAATACCAGATCGGTGCAGGTCACATAGCTTTTTTGCTGGTCTTGGGCAAAGGCAAAAATTCGGATATTTGAGGTTTTGTGTACCTGGATGGCGTAACATTGCTTCACAGGCGTTGCCTTGTAAATGACGGGATCTTGGTTTTCCAGGTATAGTAAGGTCACCGGGCCGGTTGAAATCCGGGGTGGGTGAACGGTAAACCGTTGAACGGTTTGTCCGTTTTGGAGCCTATCCATTGCCGTAAATTGAATGTGTAGTATCTCTTTGGGGTATCCGGCAAGGTCGTCAGCCCGAATGACCACTGGATTAAGTAAAAGCCCGACAAGGAACAATAAACAGGTAAGTAGTAAATGTTTTTTCAAAGCAGATAACATAAGAGCCGATTAAGGGAGTCCATGACAAATAATATACCCAACACCAAAGAGCTTTATACCAGACTTTCTGGAGTACCGCATGCAATAGTGGGTAGTTTTATTATGATGAAGTCCCTAATGATTGTCCCATTTCCTTTAAAAAATAAAAAAATCCCTGATCAAGGGGCGTTTTGCTTGATCAGGGATTTCGTTTTTAATCCACATGACCGGTTGTTGTTTTCCGAGAAACAACCGTTATAACTGCCACGGGTAGAGCGTATTTTGATTTGGTTCTACCCATAACTGAAGATAGAAAATCTCCCCAGATTTGCGGGAGAGTTCTTATCCATTTTAGGCAGGTCTTCTGACTTTCGGGTCATCCAATTTGCTGCGCCTTCCCGGTTTTATCCAGTGGCATGAATTCAGCAATTGTCTCCGATTACAGCGGCGGGTCCGTCCTTGATTTTCACAGGGTTCCCTATTCAGCCGATTTCTCCGGCACCTAAAACAATGCACCTTATGACAATATAACAAGATGTCTGTCAAGTAAAATTTATCATATGATTGTTGCTTTTATCAGTCGTTTTTTGTTTTTTTATTATTCAGAGATGTTGTGTGTGTATCAAGATCGTGGACACCCTCTTTGAAAGGGATATGCCGTTTTATAAGAAAGAGTAGGTAAGCCTAACACTCTTTAATGCTTCGTTGTGGGCAGAATGAGATCAAAATAAGGTCTGCCCATGGCAGTTATTGGAACAGAGATGCAGAAGAAAACGCCTTGGCGAAGGGTTGAGACAGGTTTCACACTTTAACGGCAATGGCTGCGATATCATCGTGGCATTTAAAACGGGGAAAGGTCAGGCAAAGGGGATCGGTTTTTTCTTTTTGTCGGATCATATTCTTTAACCCGTTGAGGCCCAATGAGATATAACTTTCCACCAAAGAGGTATAATCTTTATGTTTTTGAGGGGTTTCGCCGGGGATGGTTAATCCGTCTGTGAATAACAGGATATCCATGACCTGATCTAAGGATTCCACGCCCTGATTTAGAAACTCTTCGGCACGGGGCTCACCGTTAAGCACCCCGTAGGTAATGTTCATTTCCGACCTTACTTTTTTAATCTGGGAATTCAATGTCTGCCGGAGAGCTGCAAGGCCCTGCTCGGTGTTGCCCTCGGTCAATCCAACGCGCTTATCATCTGCCTTATCCTGAACCAGATCTTTCCACAGGGTCAAGGTTTCATAGTCATGGTCTTCCCGCTCCACCAGTACCTTATGGGACCCATCGTTATAGACCAGAATAATGACGGCATCCCCTGCCTGGACCCATTCCAGGTTCTTATTCTGTATCCGGACAACAGCAGCACTTGTACTCCATAGATCCTCTTGGCGTGAGATGTTTACTCCGTTACGGAGCATTTGCGTCATAATTTCCCTGTTTGCCTGGCAGGCCAGGTGCCTTAATGGATAATGATTTTGGCTGAACACGGAACCTGCGGTTTGTGCTGCGATCTCACCTCCGGTTTTTCCCTGATGGAATGTCCGGCCCGTCAGGCTGGTTGCCCCGTCAAACACCCCGAAAATATTATCCTGAATTACAAGGCAGTCTTCATTTGTCTTTGCAGTTCCTTTTTCAAGTATGTACTGGGTTTCCATGTTCCTCCGTTTCTACTTTTCGCCAAAGATTCCCCTTTTGAATTTCTGCATAACTGCCGTGGGCAGACCTTGTTTTGGTCTCGTTTTGCCCACAACGAAGCATGAAAGAGTGTTAAACTTGCCTACTCTTTCTTATAAAAAAGAGATGGGGTTGACGCAATCGCCATATTTCATCCACATGGGAATTATAAAAACGGAGACGGTGAAGTCAAAATGATAATATCAATAGCTTTTTTCATCGGCATTCGGATTCACAATAAAACAGATTGCCAGATGCAGATTGTGGGTGCTCGCAGGATATAATTTCGGCCATCCGAACCGCCTGCCTGGACGGTAAATTAGATATGGGATCATGGCTGATTCTGCTGGTCACCGGGTGCCTTTTTTTCATCATGGCGGCCTCCTTTGTGGAAAAGGCCAAAGACTGATTCATGGAATGATGCGCCACGGGCGGACCTTATTCTGACCTTGGTCCGCTGGCCGGGTGGAAAAAGAAAAAATGCCCATGGCCGCAGATTTTTTTATTTACATCATCGCCCTGTTGAGCAACAGGTGGCATATAATACTTAAGGCATAGCCCAGAGCGATCACCGGGGTCCATTTCAGGTGTCCCCCGAAGGTGTAGGTACCCCGTGCAGTTCCCATGAGTGCCACGCCGGCCGCAGAGCCGATGGCCAGCATACTGCCGCCGGTACCGGCTGTCAGGGTAACCAGAAGCCACTGCCCGTGGGACATGGCCGGATCCATGGTGAGAACGGCGAACATCACCGGAATATTATCCACAATGGCCGACAGGACACCCACAAGGCTGTTGGCCCAGGTGGCCCCGAGATCCAGGTACATAAATTTGGAAATCAGCGCAAGGTATCCGAATTGGGCCAGCCCGCCCACACAAAGGATAATGCCATAGAAAAATAACAGGGTGTCCCATTCGGCCCTGGATATTTTTTTCATGATGTCAAAAGATATTAAGTCAGGTGAAGGGGTGCAGTTTATCTCACGGACTCCGAGAATGGGGTCGTATTTATTGCTTCGGTTCTCATGGCGCTTGATATGATAGGAAAACACCCCGAGATATCCAAGCCCCAGCATCATACCGGCCGCCGGGGGTAGATGCAGCACATTGTGGAAACAGATTGCTGTCATAATCGTTGCCAGGAAGAGTCCCATAATGACCCAGGCCCCGTACTTCATGGTAACGGATTCGTCCAGGGCCTCGGGAACATCCTTGTTCACAAATTGGCTCATGACCACAGCCGGCACCAGCCAATTTACCAGTGAGGGGATGAAGATGGAAAAAAATTCGGAAAAGGCCAGCTTACCTTTCTGCCAGACCATCAAGGTGGTAATATCTCCAAATGGCGAAAATGCACCACCGGCATTGGCCGCCACCACAATATTGATGCAGGCAAGGCTGATGAAGCCTTTGTTTTTCCCGCCCACAGCCATGGCCACCGCCCCCATCAGCAATGCCGTTGTCAGATTGTCCGCCACAGGGGAGATGACAAAGGCAAGAATCCCGGTAATCCAGAAAATTTGCCTCAAAGAAAAGCCCCGGGAGACCAGAATCGCCCGCAGCCGCTGGAAAACATTGCGCTCTTCCATGGCGTTAATGTAGGTCATTGCCGCCAGCAGGAACAAAAACAGTTCCGCATATTCAATGAGGCTGTGCTTTATGGCATCATGGGCGGTGTGGGTATCTCCGATACTGGCATAGGCCAGCGACACCAGGACCCATATTACGCCGGCAGCCACCAGCACGGGCTTACTCTTTCTTAAATGGATATTATTTTCCAGGGGAACCAGGGCATAGGCTACGATAAAAAAAATCACCGCAATATATCCGTATGCAGTGCCTGTCAGTGCGGAGCCTGCAGCGTGGGAGGCCTCAGCTTGGGCAAAAACCATGACCGGAAACATCAGCAATCCGACCGTAATAAGCATCCATTTGACGGTATCTTTCATATATGTCATTTCCTTTATTCCATTGGGTTGACCAGTTGTTTACAAACCGCATTATCTTCACGTCAAAACCGTGGACCCTCTTACCGGCTTCATGATAGGATGCCCACATATTTAAGCTTCAGCGGCAAAGAACAAATGTCAGATAATAAAGAGCGGAATTGATTCGGTCAAATAGATAATATAATGGTTACTATTCGAAAAAAGCGAACAAAATATGGAATGGCTTAATTATCATCATCTTTACTATTTTTGGACAGTTATGAAAGAAGGCAGCATCACCGCAGCCAGCAACAGACTCAGTTTGGCGCAGTCAACCATTAGTGCTCAACTGGCCAAACTGGAGGAATCTTTCGGTGGAAAACTGTTCAACCGACAGGGGCGAAGGCTGGAAGCCACGGATTTGGGTCAGCTGGTGTTTCAATATGCCGACAAGATATTTTCCCTGGGGCGCGAACTGATGGATCAAATTCACAGCCGGCCGGTGGTCGGGCCGCTTTCACTGAAGGTGGGGATCGTGGATGTGGTGCCGAAGCTCATGGCCAGAAAGCTGATTGAGCCGGCCCTGTGTATGGGAAAAACCGTTCGCCTGGCCTGCCACGAAGGCAAAGAAAAAGACCTGCTGGCGGATCTTGCCCTGCACAATCTTGACCTGGTGATTTCCGACGGATTGCCGCAGCCTGGCCTCAGCATAAAAACCTACAATCATTTTTTAGGAGAATGTGGCGTCACTTTTTTTGCCGAAAAAAAACTGGCAAAAAGTCTGTCTGGAAAATTCCCGGACTGTCTGGATAATGCTCCCATGGTAATGCCCATGACCATGTCATGGCTCCGGGGCGCTATTGATCAATGGTTTGACGCTTTGTCCATTCGGCCGGTGGTGGTGGCTGAGTTTGAGGACAATGCATTGCTGACAGTTTTCGGGCAGGCCGGAGACGGTGTGTTCATGGCGCCCACTATTATTGAATCTGAGGTCAAAGCCCAGTATCAGGTGGATATCATCGGCCAATGCGACAATATCAAGGAACGGTTTTATGCGATTTCTGTTGAGCGAGTTCTTAAGCATCCGGCGGTTGTGGCCATCACCGACACCGCACGCCATTCAGTGTTTTCCAGCGAGTAATGCCCACGGTCATGGCATCATCTAATATCTTTGCGTCTTTATTCAAACCAGCTTTTAGAAGATACGGCCTTTGAGTTCACGGGTATCAATGGGAAGAGACACAGCGTATACAACATAGCCTTCATACCAGAGCGCATCCTCCATTTCCCCGTTAATGTAAGGAAAAAGTGGAGCTACATTCTGATTCAGCTTAAACGAAAGCGACCAGACGCCGGGGGCATTGTTGGGGCTGTCCGAACCTGAGCGGCTCAGGGCACCGGGAATAATGCAGTTAAGGTCAAAATAAGAAATCAGCGGCATGGCAGCCTCCATATTTGAAGTTCCCTGTATCATATCCCGTACAGAAAAATTTACCCCCCCCAAAATGGGGGATGACTTATTTTTTTTCGATCAAACGGTAAGTTCTCAATAAATCCGGGCATTCAGGGAATCCTATTTGAATAGGACCCGGCGTTTAAAGAGTAAATAGGCTTTATCTCCCCAGGTTATTGAGAACTTACATCAAACGTAGAAAAATTTATGCTTGGTTTAGAATAAAGTTCCCATCTGTGCCCACCGTTGACCAGCACATCTCTATATCGAATATCAGATTCAGCGCTCCCGACATATATTTTTGGAGTCTCTCTAATCGGCCAATGTTCTGGTATTCCTTTTTTAAATTTTACATTATGGACAATCATCTGAGCCTCGCAATTTTTAGATGAAATATTTTAATCCTTAATTATGTGCACCATACGCCCAGCTCACCGCGCGGAGTAATTTGGCGATTGTTTTGCGTGTATTTGTAATAAAAAGACTTAAATTAAGGAGTCCGGTGGAGCGTTTGGTTAAGCGATTTTTTCTCGAAGCCCAAGCCTAACAAGAGCTCCTGGAAACTTTCTGCTTTTGTTTTACCCGCTGTATCTATTACCAACCTCTCTCTACCCCACGGATGGTATTCTCTATTTACGACCTCTTTCCATGTTGGCAATGTGAGCCCTTCAATTTCAGACGCTCTGTTTTCAACCCTGAATTTATGTTCAGATAACGTTGAGCATACAATTTCAATATTGGTGAAGGCTACATTTGATTTTTTTGCAACGTCATTCCATTCTGTTCGAGTTAGCTCAATCGGGTTACATGAATCAGCTATAACGCTTGTTCCGAGTCTAAGGTTATCTTGTGCGATTTTGTACGACAAACGATAACCCTCGCCCTCTACTTTAAAATTATAAAGTTTTCTTAATTCTTGCTCAATGGTATCGATCCTTAAATACACAAAGCCTAATAACTTAGAAAGCTCTTGAGCAAGTGTTGATTTCCCAGAACCCGGTAACCCTGAAAATATATACAGTTTTGGTTTATTCATTTCGTTTAAGCCTCAAACCCCGTGGTTAGGGAAAAAATATTTTTTATGTTTTCTTAGCGTTCTTTCGCCTGCTCAAAGGTCTTTTTTTGAATTTCGTTTCGGTTAACCGGAGGGTATCCATTTCCATCAAGCAGGATCTGAGAATCTCCTGTTCGCTGCGGCCCTTTGTGTCGGCTGCAAGCGCCTGGTATTTGATCATTAAGCGTCATAGTTGATAAGTTGCCCCTGCTCTGAGCACCGATGTCTCTGAATAGAGTTCATTTTTAAATCTCTCTATTGCATAATCGCATGTATCATGTGCTGAAAGAAATACATGCTTTGGGTGTATAGCATTTATATTGTCTATGGTGCGCTTCAAATCATCGTCTGTGATTCGTTTCCAAGGCGGTTTTCCCGTGCCCCAGATCATTTGTATCTTAAGGCCTGGTTTATGAAGGGGGCTATCAGTTACAGGGAAGTGCAGGCCGCCGCCAATGGCGTATATTGGCTCGTCAGACAGCTGCTTGGCCATCTGAAGAATAACTTCAATGGTTGGATGGCCGCATCCCGTAAATACAACTAGCCCTTTGTTTCTTAGACGGGCAACAATAGCCTGCTCTTCAGTCCACCCCATTAGAAAAAGGCTCCTTGCCAAAGGACCCGTTGAGCCAATCCCTGCCGCTATCATCTGTGGCCCTTCAACGACTTCAACTTGTCCTCCCCCTGTATTGGCTTCGGCAGGTAAAAAACAAGTGAGTCTTTGGGTTCCTCCAATCTCTTGTGGAACAGTTACAGTTTTGTCCCGTACCGCCTTGAATCCACCCATGTGGTCTGGATGGAGATGTGAAATCGCGATGGCATCCACTTGGTCCATTTTGAAATTCATTTTTTTTGCGTTATGCGCCAAAGCGGGGTTTTCCGGGCCATACCCTACATCGAAAAGCAAAGATCCAAGATCGGTCTTTATCAGATAGGACACCCCGGGAGCACTAAGAAAGTCTTTATCCGCTTTTTGTTCTACAAGAACAGTTAGTTCAAACTTATCAAGCTGAGGGAGTTCTAAAGGTTTGGCATGTTCGATTCGTTTTTTATTAATTCTTAGTGATTTCGTGATGCCATGTTTGTATCGGCTATTTTTGGCTAACAGCCAGGGAAAAAGAACAGGGGAAGACAAACCAATTATAGGCCACCAGGCCGGAGAAATGCGATAGGACATTTTTATACTCCTTAATGCTTTACGCTGCGATTTTCTAATCTCGGACCACCATATGATAGGATTTTTTAAAATCTATTTTTTTAAATCGGTCTGCTCCAGCGCTGGGTTCTGTTTGTGTCTCTGAAGGAAACGATGATATCATTTGTCTGATAGTGTCCATGGCTTTGTAAAGTATGTTTCTCGAACTTCAGATGCCTTTGAAGCCGCCCAATTTTCTAATCCCATTTTATTTATTAAGCACAAATTAAAAATCTTCATATTATGAGGCAGCTCGGTGGCTCTGTCAGCATAAGGATGTAGGTTGTCACATGGAAATTCCTCACAATCACCACAAAAATCTATGCCTTTACTTTGAGCACATTCATATGCAGCACAACTATGCGATTCGCCAAAAATGTGTTTTTGTAATGGTATTTTGCCATCGTGATTTCGGCATCCATTGCACAACATTATCTCAACAGGCACATTATATTTTTCGGACATTTTTTCAACAGAGACCTTTGCTTCATTGTTTTTCAGGGCCAAATAAAAATGGCAGTTGAAGCAGTCCAAACCACAGGGGGCTGTCATTTGAAAGAAATCCATAGTTCATTCTCCTTTTATTTTTTGATTAATTTGAATAATTATAATTCAACTTCGACAATGAAACATCACCCGTTTGGGGGGTATTGGTTAAAATTAAAGAACCATAATCGCGGTGTTGACCGGCACCGTGGGCCTCACAATAAAACGCAGTTTTCTTGGTCGAAAAGTCTCCCATGCCTGGCCCTGGACTGTCCAGCTGATCTTTTCCCTGAATTTCCCGGGCCATGAAGGTACTTAAAGAAGCGGGGAAAATTCTTCTTGAATGCAGGCGATTGATCCTGTCTTCCCTGGACATCGCCTGAGTTTTATAAGTATCGCTCCTGACAGTATTTGCTCTACTTGCTGCTCAGCGCTCCGACGGCTGCCGTGCAGATCGCCACAGCGGATTGTGCATTGTTTGCTGAAAATTCCTGGCCATCTTTGATAAAGACTGCTCGCCATTGGGTTTGGTTCAGGCTTTTGGGACAAAGGTCTTTCAGTTGAAAGGTTTCTCTTTTAAAGCTTCAATGCTGAAAGCACGTGAATCCCCCAGTACATTCATTTCAATAATTTTCGGGTAATACCTTTTGAAAGCAGCAAGGATCTCCTCAAAGGGCAGGTCGGCAAAAATGCCTCGATCGTTCACATACTCCATGTGACGATTTCCCGCATTGTCGAACTCGTGGAATATGGAATCATGGATGCCGTCAAACTCCAGGGGTTTTACATTAAAATGACTGCACAAGGACCCATTAAACGCTGGGGTCGCCTTGACCCATTGTCCCTCCAGATAAAATTCAACATACCCGTGGTATACAAATAGGTTGGTTTCCATAAGAGACTTCAATCGCTCAGTTACCAGATGGTTCTGGACATCGGCAAATCCAAGGCGGGCAGGAATGGCCTGTGCCCTGGCAACCGCTGCAAGAAGCACTGCTTTAGCAACACAATAGCCAGCTTTTTTTTCCAGAACAGAACTTGCCCGGATAAAGTTTCGATTATTTTCAAAACTGTAGGGGTCATAGCGGATATCGTCCCGGACCCCATAGTAGAGTGCGATGGCTCGGTCCCGTTCAGAGCTTATACCCCTGCAGAGATTTCGGGCATACGCCTGGATTCGTGGTGAATCGCTGTCAATAAAAAACGTAGGTTTTAGATAGATGTCAAGATTCGATTGCTGTTTCATTCTGTCCTTTCCAATAGAGTACGGCATGTTTGTTATATTTGTTTAATGAAATTTGGCCTGCTTGTTGTACCAGCCGAGCATGCTCAGCATAATAACGGTAAGCCCGTTTTCGAATTACCTTTACATTCAGAGCGAAACCATGATCACAAAGCACCTGACGGACTTCATCAAAAGAGCTCAGCAGCGTGGACCAAGGACTCACCATAGAAGCCAAAGCCGGTGTGCATCGATCATGAATTTCAAGAAGCCTTAAACCGGCATATACGACTTTATATTTTTTCCTATTGCGGCGATCACAGGTCTGTCGATAGTAAAGGACTATAACCTGTATAACTCAATTTTCGGTGATCCAAAAAAGAACTCATTTTGAATTTAAGGCTTTGATATATCAATAAATATTCACGGTTTTCTCTTTGTTTGGTATGTTTTGTTTACCGCTAAACAAACAAAAAACAAAGGAAATTCGTTAAAATGAATACTACTCTGATCAGTGAACAAAATCAAACCTCAAATTTCGATAAAATGGGTATTATTTATGAGCATTTGTCAAGATTAACAGTTGGCACACTTTTGAATAGATCAGGAATAACCAAAACAAAGGGAGCCACCCCGTTAGCTATTTTCTCGGCATTGTTCAAACTGTCTTTTTCAAGAGCAAATTTATTTCAAGGTATTGTGAAAAACAAAGAAATCCAGGTTGATAAAGGGGCAGTGTACAATTTTTTAAATTCATCCACTTATAATCTGGAGGCGTTTTACACTTCTTCTTTTCCGTAAAATTTATTTTGCGATCAAAAAACTTCTCAACGACTCCACTGAGGAAGTTCTCATTTTTGATGATTCTACCCATAGCAGGAACCGTTTAAAAAAGTAGAACTTCTATCCCGAGTATCTGACCATACGCATAAAAAATATATAATAGGATTTAGGATACTTACCTTGGGTTGGTCTGATGGAAACAGTTTTCTTGGAATTGATTTTATCCTTTTATCCTCAGCCGACAAAAAAACAAATTTGTGATTACCAACGACGTCGGGAGGCCATCACCAAAAGCACGGCACATCTTATCCCTATGGTCAAAAGAGCTCTTGATATAGGGGTTCGGACCAAATATGTATTAATGGATAGCTGGTTCTCAATGCCATTTGCCATAGCGGATCTTCGTGAACATATCCATGTTATCTGCATGCTGAAAGATCAACCTAAATGGCTTTATGAGTTTAAGAGTAAAAAACTAAGGTTATCTGACCCCTATAAAAAATTGAAGAAGAAACGGGGGCGAGCAAAAATAAAGGCTGAAGTTGTTGTAAGTCTTTCCAATGGAAAATAGGCAAAAATAATTTTTGTCCCATGTGATACAAAACATACTTGAGTTGGTCATGAATAAAGCCCTTGCATATTTTGGCTTGAAGAATAATAGGTGAAAGGAATTATTGGAGGCGTAAAATCACTCCTCCGAAAGTTGAGTGATGAATTCACCATGACCGATGCACTCGAGGCCTGCAGCAGCGAATTGCGATCCGGTGTAAACATTTGTGTACGCCCGGCATGGGCGTGAACTTATGGGGTGCAAGTCCCCTATGTGTGAATCCTGTTAACCAAGTTACAGTTAGCACAAGTATTATCCGAAAACAAGGGCGGAGCCGTGAGGAGCCGTCTAAAGGAAGTTGGCGCGCAAAACCATGAGTCGATGAACAGAAGTCGTGTACAGGCGTATGATGGAAAAATCATTTTTATTTTAACGTTATAGCGCTATGGTTTTTAATGTCAAAGTTTATGAAAGGAACTCATGCTCCGGAAAAATATTGCCTGCAAATCATCTAAAATGTGACCAGCTGTTAATGAAAAGAAAATAATAGACAAATTGTGGGTTCTTTCCTATTGACTTTTAAGGTTTTACAAACTAATTAAATGCATTGATCAGGTGCAAGAATTTGCATAAAAGGGAATCCGGTTAAACTCCGGAACGAGCCCGTCGCTGTAATTGGGGACGAACACTGCATAATGTCACTGTCCATGTTTTGGTCGGGAAGGCGCAGTCAGTAGATTGATCCAAGAGTCAGAAGACCTACCTGGACAACCATAGGGATGCTGTGTACGGCAATGCTGGCTCCTGTTTGATTCTGAGGATAGAAAAAGGGACAGCCTTGAATCGTTTTTTTAAACGATTCAGGGCTTTTTTTGTTTTGGTATCATATGATCAGTAACGACAGAGACAATGTGGCGCATCAGTGATGTAAAGCCCATAGTAAAATCATTATTGTCTCTGCAAAGCTGGGGGAGAAGGCCAAAGACTGATGTTGTATTAAAATAACTAAAAGTTCATCAGCATGGGAAGCGTGTCTGTTGAAATTTATGCTTGGAAGGCGAGCGTAGCGAGTCCTTCCAAGAAATAATTGTCTTGATTACCGGATAGTCCGGTTCAAGAGTGTGTAAAATTATCAAAGGAAATTGAGGAAAAGATGGAACAATTTAGGAACATTAGGTTTGTTTTTGTAATGATGTTGTTTGGAGCAATTTTTTGCTCCGGTGCCATGGCCCAGGATGACGAGGATGTCACCGTTTTAAATACGGTTATTGTGTCTGCTTCGGGAACAAAGAGTGAACTTTTGGACACCAATGCATCCATACATGTGCTTACCTTAAAGGATATTCAAAACAGTGGTCAGAGCAGTACTGCGGAATTGATTTCTTCAATCCCCGGTGTAGTCAGTCAGAAATCAAGTTCCCAAACCTATTTCAGTATCCGTGGTACCAGAACTGGTATGTCTGGAGGACCCCAGATTTATGTGGACGGTCGTCCCATTAATGTCGGCGTATACGGTTATAGTAAAATAGATAGTATACCCATAGACAATATTGAAAAGATTGAGGTTATTAAGTCTCCTCCCACATCCAAGTACGGTGCAAACGCAGCGCGGGGCGTCATCCTGATTACAACTAAAAGTGGTGCCGGTGCGAAAGAAAAGTTTGAGGGAAGTGTCAGTGCAGAATACGGCTCATGGAATACCAAAAAATTGACCGGCACTATATCCGGAGTGTCTGATCAAATAGATTACAGTATTTCGGCATATGCAAATGAATCCGATGGCTACCGTGACAGTGATGAAGAAACCAAAAACGGTGAGGCTCAGATTGGACGACAGTTTGATGCTGGGCGTCTTGATCTTATTGTCGGAATCAACCAGAGTTTTAACAAATACCCCATTGGGTTGGCCCAATGGCAGGTCGATCAGGATAGAACTGAGTCTGCTGCATACACAAAAGAAGACGGTTCTGGATATCTGATGTTGCCCAACGAGTCGGACGAGGAACTTATTAATGCACTGATTAAATATGAGTATGATAAAAATAATTGGCTTATTAATTCATCCGTGGGTTTCAGCCGGGACCAGCAGGATTTCTTTTCTAAAAAGTATTTGAATTATGCTTCCAAACTTGATGATAACTACCGTGATCATCGTATTGAAAAGACATATGATGTCATGGGCAGTGTGGGGCGTACGTTTGATTCGGGCCTTATTTCCAATACCCTCACCTTTGGTCTGGATTACAAATACAGTGATTTCACACAGGAAAGAAGCTATCCCTGGGATACCGCAGGAAACAATGCCTCAACTGAGAGTAAAGCCGATATTGATGCTGAAAAAGAATTATTCGGTATCAATTTTAATCATGAGTTTTCCTATGATCGCTTTAGACTTCAGTCCGGCCTGCGGCATAACAGTATGACCTATGATCTTTCAAACCAGTTGCCGGACTCAGTTAAAATTGAAAATGACAGCGACATCGACTGGAATATATCGCCTTCGTATAGAATTCTTGACAAGGCCAATCTGTTTGTCTCCTGGAATCATTCTCATTTTTATCTGCCTTTGGGATATTACAAGGCCGATATGGAAAATGATCATCCTTACACACTGCCCCAGAATCTGGAACCCGAATTGTATGACACGATTGAAACCGGTTTTAAACATCAATTCAGCAAGGGCTTTAACTACAGTCTTATTTATTACCATACAAAGGTGGATGACAAAGTGGTTTCATATTATGACGGTACCACTTTTGAAGGCTACCGAAATGCCGGTTCAAGTATTCATCAGGGTATTGAGGCCGAAGTTGACGGAAGACCTCTTGACTGGCTGGGTTACCGGATCAGTTTCACCACCATTGACGCAGAGTGGGAAAAAGGAGGAGCCAAAGCTTATGCAACACCTGATGCCAAGTCTCTTACCTTGGCAGATCTTTCCGGTAAAAAAGTTAATTATGTGCCGGAATATGAATACAGCGTCGGAGTGGATTTTTTCCCACTTCGAAATACTTCGTACGGCTCACTGACATTATCCATAGACCTTCGCGGGTTTGGCGAGCAATATGAAGATTATAATAATAACTTGAAAATGCCTGCCGCCGATTTTGTTGATACCAAGATAACCTGGGTTTTTAAAGGTGTTGAATGCTATGTCTCCTGCAGCAACCTGTTTGATAAAGAATGGGAGAGGCTGGTTAATGCACAGGGAAAGGCCCATGACAGGATTTCCACCGGATCTGGATATTATCCCCAGGATGGACGTTATGTTGGTTTTGGCGTTGCTTACCGGTTTTAAGAGGTTTGAAATATGCCTGACCACATAAAAACAGCCATCCTGTTCTGTGTGATTTCGGCAGTTCTTTTGGGTGGGTTCCCGGCAGTTTTTGCTGGCGATTGAAGATGCTTCAATTGGGAGATGACATTGCCCGTTCTTTGGGACTGAATGTTGAAAAACATCGACTTGTCTTTATCTCCCTTGCAGCCCTTTTGGCGGCCAGCGCCGTCAGTGTGGCAGGATTACTGGGTTTTGTGGAGCTGCCGGTGGGCATTATCATGGCCGTGCTGGCTGCGCCTTTTTTTCTTTATTTGCTGCGATCCAATTTCAATAAAGGGTAGAAGGCAAGCCAGACATTCCCTTTCAAGCTTAGTTGTGAGCAGAACAGGATCAGAATAAGGTCTGTCCGTGGCAGTTATATGAAAAAGGTAGCCTTCAAGGTTGCCTCAGCAGAGCCCCCCCGATGGGCAATAGGAACCGGCCAATCGAGCCGTCTATGGTTTCGGGCCGGGCCCATTGCCCGTCGGGGGGGCGGCATGATGCCATTTGGCTCCGCGTCTACGACCCATTATTCGCTGTATCTGCAGGCCGACATGATCGTTTATATGAAAAGGTAGCCTTCAAGTCTACCTCAACAGAGCCCCTCCCCCGACGGGCAATAGGAACCGGACAATTGAGCTGTCTACAGTTCCGGGCCGGGCCCATTGCCCGTCGGAGGGGCGGCATAATGCCATTTGGCTCCGCGTCTACGACCCTATCTTCGTTGTGTCCGCCAGGACATGTGGGTTTATAAGAAAGAGTAGGTAAGTCTAACACTCTTTCATGCTTCGTTGTGGGCAAAACGAGATCAGAATAAGGTCTGCCCATGGCAGTTATATAAAATAAGGGGTGTGTCCATGATCAAGATACAAGATCTCAGTCTCGGTTATAAAACAAAAACGGATGTTATCAATTCTGTTGATCTTAATATTGGTGCCGGTGAATTAGCCGTGATCATTGGTCCCAATGGCTCGGGAAAATCAACACTGTTAAAATCCATTGCCGGAAATTTAAAACCCCGGAAAGGGCGAATTCTTCTCAAGGAGAAATCCCTGGCATCATATTCGGCAAAATCTTTGGCACAAAAAGTAGCGTTTTTACCCCAGTTTCCCACAGTGCCCGATGATTACACGGTTCGGGAGCTGATCAGTTACGGTCGGTTTCCCCATTTAAAATGGACCGGAAAAATGCGTTCAGCAGACTGGGAGATCATTGACTGGGCAATGGAATTGACGCATTTGACGGATTATGCACACCGACCGATGATTGCCCTTTCCGGGGGAGAACGACAGCGGGCCTGGGTGGCTTTGGCCTTGGCCCAGAAACCCCAGGTATTGATTCTGGATGAACCCACCACCTATCTGGACATCAGCTTTCAGTTTGAGGTGCTGGAATTGATTAAATCATTAAATAAACGGCTAAACATCACCACACTGATTGTTCTCCACGACCTGAACCAGGCGGCACGTTTTGCCGATCGAATCGTTGTGCTTGAAGCGGGCCGTATTGTTCAGGAAGGTAAGCCGGATCAGATTATCCGCAATGGAGAGCTTGAACGTATTTTCCAGATCACCGTCGGCATCCGGAAAGACACCTATAATAATTGTCCATACCTGATTCCCCTGAAAAGCAGAAGAGCATTGTTCAATGCCCGGATGGGGGATTCAATCCGTGCATAAAGCACTACGGTGTTGTCAAAAAATATTTCAGCCTGCCTGTCTTTTTATCCGTTTTTGTTATGGAGGTCCTTTATATGTTTCAGTTTACCCTTATCTCTGTATCCGGCGCAGGCCTTAAATTCGTTGATGAGGCCGTCCATCGTCTTAAAAAAGATGCTGGTGCAGGGCTTGTTTTGGAACAGGCACTGAAGGTGTCTTTTTTTTACATTGGAGAGGCCGGCAGTCAGAGGGAAAAAATGACTGCCATGGCCGAGGCGGTGGCAGTTTCTGACTTTCTTTTTTTAGACCTTATGGGTGCCTCTTCCGGGGTGGTGGAATTATTGGAAAAAGAAACCGAAAAATACACCGGGAATCTGGCGGTCATGGGGGCCGGGACTCAGGTTTTAAGGGAACGAGTCCGTCTGGGAGCCTTTTCTTTTGCTAAGATGGCCGGATCCATGGGCAGAAACAAGCAGCCCATGGGAATGAAAAATATGGACCTGAATCGTCTGGAAGCCATGTCCGGCATTGGCGGCAAACTCAGCCGGTTTTCAAGGGGGCTCCACCACTGGTTGATGCTCCAGCGGGCCTGGACCCATGCCGGGACCGAAAATATTTACAATATGGTTTTGCTGATCCTGAGGGAATACGGCGGGTTTAGCACTTTGTCGAAACCTGGAAAGATCACGGATTACGCAGACCATGTGCTGGTTCATCCGGGTACGGGAAAGGGCTATAAAAGCCTTGCCGCCTTTAAAAAGGATCATCCCTTTGATAAATCAAAGCCCTCCCTGGGGCTGCTTTTTTCTTCGGCTAATTATCCCTATTACCATTTTGATATCATGGCGGATATCATGGAGCGCATGTCACAGGATTTTAACTGTATCCCCCTGGGGGTTCATACGGGAGATAAGAAGTTTAAACGCATTGAGGAACACCTGGCCCAGGGCATGACCCTGGACCTGGTTTGGGATTTCCTGCCCTTTAGATTCGGTGCCGGTCCCATGGGGGGCAATGAGGAAATGGGGCCCAGAACCTTTAAACGTTTTGATGTACCTGTACTGCATCCCTTTTTTATGAATCGTCGAAGGATTACGGATTGGGAGAATGATTTGCCTGGCCTAGGTCCGGCTGAAACCATTATCTGCACCATGTTGCCGGAGATGGACGGTGTCACCGATACCATTCCTCTGGGAGGGCTTGCTCCGGCCCCAAGCCTCGGCATGCCGGACATGAGCGCCATATCTCTGATCCATGAACGCTTTGACAGGCTCCGGTCCAAATCCCTGAATATGATCCGGCTTCGTCGGCTGCAGAACAGTGAAAAACGTGTTGCCGTTATCATTTACAATTATCCTCCCGGAGAAGGCAATGTGGGGGGAGGCGCCTTTCTGGACACCTTTAAAAGTGTTGAAAGCATGATTATTCGTCTTAAACAGGAGGGATACACCACCCGGGGGATCACAGCGGAACAGATGGAAGAAATCTTCATGACCCGGGGGCAGTGCAACAGTCCCCGGTGGACTGCAGATCAGGGCCGGGGAATTAAATTTCCCTATGACCGCTGTCCGGAGGTGCTTACCCATAACCGGGAGACGAACCGGGCATGGGGTTCTTTTCCCGGACAGATCATGGCCGATGAAACCGGGTTTGCCATTCCTGGTATTCTGGAAGGGAATGTATTCCTAGGATTGCAGCCATCAAGGGGTACAGATGAAGACCCTGACAAGAATTACCATGATAAATCCCTGCCCCCCCACCACCAGTACGCGGCCTTTTATCATTGGCTCAAACATGAGTTTAAGGCCCATGCCGTGGTCCATGTGGGTACCCACGGTACCCTGGAATTTTTGCCGGGAAAGGAAAACGCCATGTCCGGCAGATGTTGCCCGGACATGCTGATGGGGGATCTGCCCCATTTTTATTTTTATCATGCCGGTAATCCTTCTGAAGCCACCATTGCCAAACGCCGTTCCCATGCCGGTCTTATTTCCTATTCCGGACCTGGGTTCCGCAAATCGGGGGCTTACGGAGAAATGGCAGATCTGGAAGCTTTGATTGAAGAATATGAGTCTGTTGAGCCCGGTGCCGAGGCCCGCAGGGCAGAGATTTACGGGCGTATTGTCAAAGGGGCAGGGGCGCTTTCCCTTTTGCCGGATGATCCCGAGGACGTGGACGCCATTGCCGCAGAACTGGTGCGCATGAAAACCTGTCTTATGCCACTGGGGCTCCACTGCCTTGGCAGCGGATTTAAAAAACAGGAGGTGGTTTCGTTTTTAGGGGCCATTCTGGCTTGGGATACGGCCGATCTGCCTGCTTTGCCCGGTCTGCTTTTTTCAGCCCTGGATCCGGATGTCCCGGGGATTCAACAACAGGAGGCTGCCTGGGACATGGGACTGGACCTCATTGACAGGGTGGTGTTGGACAAAGATTCCCTTCCAATGTTCGTGGCGGACCGGTTGAACCGAGAGGAGCTTGTCTTGGTGAATCGACAGATGGACCGGGGACGGTCCTGTCTGGAACTTATTCGACAGACCGACGAATTGGGAGGGCTGATGCGCTGCCTTGGGGGAGGATTTCTTCCTGCCCGTCTGGGTGGGGATTTGATCCGTGATCCGGATATATTTCCCACGGGCAACAACCTGTTTCAATTTGATGCCAGAAAAGTACCCTCTGCCACGGCCATGGATCGGGGACGACGGGTGGCATTATCCACCCTGTCCTACTTCAAAGCAACGGGAAAGGATTATCCTGAATCCGTATCCGTGGTGTTGTGGGGGCTTGAAACCTCCCGGACCCGGGGGGAAACCATCGGTCAGATTCTGGCCTATTTGGGGGTGGACCTGGTCTCTGTGGAAAATGCATGGGAAAAGAAATTCAGGCTTATCCCTTTATCGGAACTGGACAGGCCCAGGATTGATGTGGTGGTATCCCTGTGCGGTTTTTTCAGGGACATGTTTCCCAATATGATCGATTTCTTAGATGAGGTGTTTGAGGCGGTGTGCCTGGCTGATGAACCGGAAGAACTGAATTTTTGCAAAGCCCATTCCCGGCAGACCCAGGCGGAACTTGAAAAGAATTTGGACAAAAAAGAGGCAAAAGCGCTCTCCATGGGGCGTTTGTTCGGCCCAGCCAGGGGGGAATATGGTACCGGGCTGACCACGGTGGTGGCCCAGGGTTCCTGGAAGGATGAGTCTGAGCTGGCCCGTGGATTTATTTCAGCCCAGAAACATTTATATACCCGGAGCCGCAAAGGTCAGGCCCAGCCGGATCTGTTTCGGGCTGAACTTTCCAGGGTGGACCTGGTTTCCCAAGTTCGCAGTTCAGTGGATTATTCCATTGCCGACCTGGATCACTACTATGAGTATTTCGGAGGGCTTTCTCGATCTGTGGAGGAGGTTCGTGGTAAAAAACCTGTGATGCTTTACACCGATTCCTCATCTTCCACCATGTACACGGATGAAGCCCAAAAAGCCGTGAACATCAGCGTACGGACCCGGCTGCTCAACCCGGATTACATTAACGCGCTTTTAGATCATCAGGTTCACGGGGCCCAGCACCTGGCCGATCGGGTTAAGAATCTCATCGGCCTGTCCGCCACCACAGGAAGGGTTGATTCCTGGATTTTTTCTGCGGTTAAACAGACTTTTCTGGATGACCGTGCCATGGCCCAGAAATTGAAAGAGAATAATGCCTTTGCTCTGCTGGATATGGCGGCCTCGCTTCTGGAGGCCCGACAGCGGGGCTATTGGGATGCCACAGACGATGAGATCCGGGATCTTGAAATGCAGTACCTGGACATGGAAGGGGAGGTTGAAGAAAAAATAGAAACCATGGGATAACGGTCAGGTTGAAGATTGGAGGGAGGCGGGTAATTGGCATGCCGGGCCGTTCCAGACAATGGTTCCCTTTTCAAGAATGGCGGCACGGTGACACACTGCCCGTACCAGGTCCATATCGTGGGAAATGATGATAAGGCTGGTTTTATGGGTTATGGCGGCGGTGCACATAAGATTCATTATCCGGGCTTGGGTGGTGACATCCAGGCTGGCTGTGGCCTCGTCCGCAATGACAAGGTCCGGGGCCAGGGCCATGGTACGGGCCACCATCACCCGCTGGCGTTCTCCGCCGGAGAGTTCGTACGGGTAACGGTCCAGGTGACCGGCATCCAGTCCCACTCCCTCCAGGATCATGGTAATTTTTTTTCGGGTGATCCGGGCATGGGCTTTTCGTCCTTTCACCAGAAAAATTTCCCCCACTACGTTTTCCACGGAGTCATGGGGATTCAAAGCGGTATCGCAGTTTTGGGAGATCATCTGTACCTGTGATCGATATGCCCTTTTTTCTTTTCCCCGAAGGGTGAAAATATCCTTTCCTTTCCACAATATATGTCCCCTGTCTGGTTTTTCCCTGCCCATGATTATCCTGGCCATGGTGGATTTTCCTTCACCACTTCGCCCCACAAGTCCCAAAATTTCTCCGGGGGGCACCTTTAAGTTTATCCCACAAAGTACCGGTACGGGATCGGGGGCCAATAGCCCGGTTCGAAAGGTTTTACTCAGGTTCTCAATTTCAAGCATGGCTGCACCACACCTTGTGATTCGGCAGAACTTCCGTGGGGAAATTGGGTCTTCCTTCACATTTTGGGGCCGCTTCGCACCAGGGGGAAAAGGCGCAGCTTCCTCCGGCTGGTATTCTGTCCCAGTCCGGCAAAGCCATGGGGTGCATTCCATTTTCAGGCAGGGCCCGGACCAGGGCCCGGGTATAGGGATGGAGGGGGTGATCCAGGAGGCTGTCGGTTGGTCCGGTTTCCACGATTCTGCCCCGGTGGAGTACGGCCAGATGTCGGCAGAGTTTTCGGGCCGCCGTAAGGTCGTGGGTGACCATGACCTGGGCCAAATTTTCCTTTAAGGAGATTTGCTTTAGAAAAGAGATGACACGCTCTTTAAGGTCTGGATCCAGACTTTTCGTGGGTTCATCGCAGATCACCAGATCCGGGGTGCCGGCAAAGGCAAGACAGAGAAGCACCCGTTGATTCATTCCTCCGGACAATTGAAAGGGGTAACGGTCCAGAAGCTTGGGGGGATCGGGCAGATCGAACCACTCTAAAAGCTCCAGAGCCCGTTGACGGATTGGGGCTCGCCTGACGGAAGGCATTGCAATATTGAGGGTTTCTGTGAGATGGTCGCCAATGGTGATCAATGGATTAAGGCTGTCTGTGCCCTGGGGTACCAGGGCGATTTTTCTGGTGTAAATTTTTTTAAAAGCTTTGGGGGACAGGGCCGTTAGACTGTAGCCCTTAAAATTTGCCAGGCCCTGGCATCGGACGTTTGGGGGCAGCCTGCCCATGAGTACGGAGCAGATGGTGGTTTTTCCAGCCCCGCTTTCTCCAATGATGCCGAAAATTTCCTTTTCTTCAACGGAGAAATTCAGATCCCTCAGGGCGTGAACGGTTCCGTTGGGGCCGGGATATGCCACTGACAGTCCATTAATATCCAATATCGGTTTCATGAAATGTTTGCCTTTTGGAACATCCTGTCTTTTCGGCTTTTTATTTGATCCCCCACACTGTTGAAAGCCAGGACGGTAAAAGAAATCAAAAGCCCTGGAAAAAATGCCATATGGGGGGCGGTTCTGAAATAATCGGCACCGGCACCCAGCATGGCACCCCAGTCCGGTACCGGTTCCACGATTCCCAGCCCCAGAAAACTCAGGGAAGAGACCATGAGAATATTCATGCCCATACCCATGGTGGTCATGGCTGCCACGGGGGGCAGTATACCTGGCAGGATATGGGCCTTGAGGATGTACCAGCCGGGGAGACCGGCCATGCGGGCTGTTTCCACATGGTCTGCCTGGACCACATCAAGGACCAGCCCTCGGATCATTCGGGCGTACCTGGTCCACAGGGTCAAAGAAAAGACCAGGATGAGGTTGAAGGGACCCGGCCCGAGATGCTGGGAGAGCACCATGGCAAAGACAATGGATGGCAGGGCCATGAATACATCGGTGATCCGCATGATGATTCCGTCCACCAGCCCCCGGGCCATGCCGGCCAGGGCTCCGAGCATTCCACCCAACAGGAGGGAAACGGCCATGATGGCCGTGCCCATGCCCAGGGAGACCCTGGCCCCGTAAATCATGCGGCTTAAAAGGCATCGTCCCAGGTGGTCGGTGCCGAACCAAAACCTGGTCGAAGGCGGCAAAAGACGACATGAAATATCAATGGCATAGGGATCATGGGGAGCAATGACAGGGGCGGCCAGGGCAATTAGGGTCAAAGCCGTCAGGTAGGCCGGGGCAAGGCTGCGGGTCATATTTTTTCTCCGGGAAGGGGGATTTTCCGATTAAAGATCAGGTATGCAAAATCCATGGCTGTGTTTACCAGAACAATGGTGATCCCGAAAAATAGAACCAGAGCCTGAACCATGGTAAAGTCCCGGCCGAACACTGCCTCTTGAAAGAGTTTGCCCACCCCGGGCCAGGCAAAAATGGATTCAACGATTACCGATCCTTCCATGACCATGAGAAATTGCAAAGAAAGGTATGTAAACACGGGAATGGCAGCATTCCTCAGACCGTGGACATAGAGAACCCTGAAAGAAGACAGGCCCCGGAGTCTTGCGTACCTGATATACTCGGTGTTCAGAACTTCCAGCATGGCCGAACGGACCACCCTCAATGTGAGTCCAAGCTGGCCCAGGACATGTACGGCCACGGGCAGTACCCAGTGGGCCGGACTGCCTGTACCGAAACTGGGCAACCATCTTAGGCGAATACTGAACAGGTATATCAACAGCATGGCCATGTAAAATCCCGGCACTGATACCTTGATGGATGCAAGTATCCGGGTGGCCCGGTCCAGATACCCATCCGGGCAAAGGGCTGATCGGATTCCCAGGGGAATGCCGATGAGGGCGCATATGGCCACCGATGCCGAGGCCAGACCCAGGCTGGCCGGCAGCCGGGTTGCAATCTCCCGGGCCACGGGTACCCCGGTGCGTAAAGAGACCCCAAGATCTCCTGTCATCAGCAGAAAAGCCCAGTCCATGAATTGCTTGTACAATGGCTGGTCCAGGCCGTGTTCCAGTGCCAGAGCCCGGACGGATTCAGGGGAGATAAGCTGGGCGCCGTATCGGTCCAGTGCAATGATCACGGCAGGATCTCCACCGGTGAGATGCATGAGAAAAAATGTCAGCACCATAACGCCTGAGAGCACAATCAAGGCTGTTCCCAGCCGCCGCAGGGCATAGTTTGCCATGGAATCAGTTCATCCGCCACAGATCCTGGGCCGCCCCCACCCATTCTTCCGGGGGAAAGGCAAACTGCACCAGGTCTATGCGGAATACGGCGTTTTTGGATTCGTTGATCCCCATCAGGATCATACCGGTGTCAAGGATTCTGTCTTGGATTTCCCAGGTCAGGTTTAAAAATTGCCCTTTGTTTGGACATTGCCTTGCCCTTTCCAGCAGGCGGTCCAGATCCGGATCATTGAGGTGGGCCGACAACCAGGATCCGGAGTGAAATGCCCCGTAAAGATCCAGAAAAAAGGAGGGAATATTGGGATGGGAAATCACATCGTAATCTCCCTGGCGGATTATCTCAAACACCGATCCTCCCTCCCTGGGGCTCACCCTGGCGTCAATGCCCACGGCCTTGAGGCGTTGGCACACCATCACGGCAAGTCCCTGGTTTTTTGTGGCGATCAGATTGAGGGAAAAAGGCTTTCCTCCAAATTCCCGGATGCCGTCCTTGTCTGTGTCTTTTATTCCTTCCTTGTCCAGAATGGCTTTGGCCTGTTCCGGATCAAAGGGGGCAAGGGCAAGTCCCGGTCGGGTATAAGGGGTGTCCGGTCCCAGGGGGCCGGTACACACCCGGGCCGTATCTCCTAAAAACGCCTGAATTTCGTCGGTGTCCAGGGCCAGTTGCATCGCTTTTCTGACCCCGGGCCGGTCAAAGGGGGGACGGTGAAGATTCACCACCAAAAGTCTGGCTCCCCAGTTGGACCCTGTGGCAAAGGCCATGTTCGGGTTTTTTTTCAGGCTGTCCAGGTTTTCCCGTCCCAGGGCACTGTTGGGGGTGAGGCCGGTGATATGGATTTCTCCTGTTTCCAGGGCCAGGGATCTTGCATTGGTATCCGGGATTACCTCCCAGACAATGCGTTTAAATCCCGGTTTGCCCTGCCAATAGTCTGAGTTGGCATTCACGGCAAAGGTTCGGGCCCGTTTGTAGGATGCCTGGTCCCAGATATAGGGGCCTGTACCGGTGGGCCTGGTCACCACCCAGGATATTCCTTTTCCCATGTCCATTGCTTTTTTCATGGCCGGGGGCATACCGCCTTTAACCGCTGTCATGTTTTCCTTAGCCATGACAGTCTTTTTCATGGGATTGGCGGCCATGTCCATTTTTTGAGATGCTGTGTTTTTGGGCATCTTGGCTTCAATGGCCAAAGGAGAGACCATCCCGTGGCTGCTGGCGGCCAGGTGTATGAGAAAAAGGGGAGAAGGACGGTTTAAATCAAAGGCTACTTGATATTTTCCCTCAACCCGGACTTCCTTGATAAGCCTGCCCAGAACCTGCCATCCGGTCCGGCCGATTTTATTAAAATTATCGGCCACTGCCTGGGCATCAAAGGGGGTGCCGTCGTGGAAGGAAATTTTCTCCCGGAGATCAAAAATATAAGTACGTCCGTCATTTGATACCTGCCAGGATTTTGCCAGGCAGGGCACCGGTTCGGTTTCGGTGTCCAGGTTGACCAGGGTTTCATATATGAGACAAGCTGGCTCCCACATGCCGAAGGGCTGGAAATTGCCCGGCTGGGTGGCGTCCCTTCCCGTGCCGATGATCAGGGTGGATATTTTTTCTGGTGGTCCGGGCTGTTCAGATGAACATCCCCATAGCCAGATGAATGCCAGGGCCAGGCAGACCCAGCGGAGAAAGGTTTTCATGAGATCTCCTCAGACGATTGGCGGATAAAAACATACCAGGATGCACAGGCTTTGTTTAAAGGCGGTTTTTCCCATGCATGGTGGGTAAAAGTACAACCCGAAAAACAAAGAAAAAGACATGCAGGCGGGTACGTTTTTTTGGGGTGGAATCGTCTTAAATAACCGGCCGGAAAAAATCCGGCCGGTTCAATGAAATATGGCTTTAAAGGGTCAGTTCCAGACCTGCCCAGACATAACGGCTGGGGCCCAGCTTGGAACCGTGGATGGCATACTCCTCATCTGTCAGGTTATGGATGGCCAGTTTTAAATTGATGCCTTCCTTGTACCGAAGGCTTGCGGCCACATCCAATACTGTATAATCGTCAACCACGATGGAGTTACCGGACATGTTGTCCGTATACAATGTCTCGTCACTGTACCGGAGATCCAGGGAGGTACACAGGCTGAAAAGATCGTTGAGAGCATGGTGGGTGGTGATTCCGGCATTGGCCTGGTAAAGGGGCACGTTGTCCAGTCGGCCATATCCTTTTTCAACGGAATGGGTGTAAGTGGTGTTAAGGTGAAGCCCCAGCCAATCCGTAATATGACCTGATATACCTGCTTCAAACCCGTCGGTTTCCACTTCATCCAAATTTTCATAACGCATGACCCCCATGCTGATGGGGTTGGAAATTAAATTTTCGGCTTTGGAATAAAATGCGGTAAAACTAAATTCCAGGTTACAGGGCAGGCTGATGGTTGTGCCAAGGTCATAGGACCAGATTTCCTCCGGTTCCAGATCAGGATTGGACTCAAAGGGAATACCTGGAATCATCATCCAGGTGGGGGTATAAAGTTCGTTGAGGTTGGGCGCTCGGAAGGCTTTGCCCACGGAGCCCCTGAAGCTTATCGTGTTGTTGAGCCGGTAGAACAAGCCCAGTTTTGGAGAGAATGCATTTTCAGACTCGGAATTGATATCATATCGGCAGCCCAGGGTGGCGATGAAATTGTCAGTCACATTGATTTCATCCTGCAGATAACCGGCCACATTGCTCATATTCTCGTCCATGGTCCGGTCAATGATTGTGCCGTCTTCTTCGGTATTTTCCCAGAAACCCTGCATGAAACTATAATCCACGCCTGTGGTGAATATGTGTCTTTGGCCCAAGGCTTTGGTTCCTTTGAGCTGGATGCCTGTGTCCCGGCCCCAGTGCTCAATATCGCCGACCAGATACAGATACGGCGAAACATCGCTGCTGCCTCCCATGCCCATACTTGAACCCATGCCGCCCATGCCGCCCATACCGGTGCTGCCGGAAGAAACATAATCGGGATTATTCACAATATGCTCCCGCAGT
This sequence comes from Desulfocicer niacini, assembly GCF_054657595.1. Classification (NCBI taxonomy): domain Bacteria; kingdom Pseudomonadati; phylum Thermodesulfobacteriota; class Desulfobacteria; order Desulfobacterales; family Desulfobacteraceae; genus Desulfocicer; species Desulfocicer niacini. The sequence continues at coordinate 12,801 of NZ_BAAHYK010000032.1, read as the reverse complement.
GAATCGGTTTCGTCGTGGTTGCTGTAAATTCGCATTTCCAGATTCAGGTCGTTCAGAATTCGGGTTGTGCCTGACAGGTTCAGGAAATAAAAATCATGGCGGCTGTCCCCCAGATCCCGGGTAACCGGCTGGTAATCGCTCATCCCATTGGCAGACTCATTGCGGGCAAAGTTGCCGGAAAAACACAGGGAGGAGACATCGTTCATTTTATAGTCGAAACGGCCAAATAATTTTTTGGTATCAAATTCCCCGTCGGTGATTTTTTCGTATTTTTTGGTAAATTTACCTGATCTGTATGAGTATGACAGGTTGTCGTCCCGCCGGTACTGGTTGTCAAAGTACTGCCAGGCCGCATCCAGGTTAAAGGAAAGCTTGCCTTTTTTGCCCAGAACCGAAGTTCCGCCCTCTGCGAATCCGTATTGACCGCCGTATCCCCTGACATTGGTTTCAATGCCATCCTTTTTTCTTTGGCGGGAGATGATGTTTATGACACCGCCCATGGCGTTACTGCCGTATAGGGAAGAGAAAGATCCCTTGACTACTTCAACCTGCTCCACGGAAAACAGATCGGTGCGAAGGGGGTAGGCAAATCCGGTAAGAGCTGAATTCAAGGGCACCCCGTCCATCATAAGCAGGGAGCGCTTTCCGCCTCCGATACCGCGAATATTGGTGGTGAACCACCAGCTTTGAGAGCTTGATCCTCGGTTGTCCAGCCCCGGGAGACCCCGGAGGGCATTTTCCAGGGTGGTGGCTGTGGTTTTTTCAAGATCCTGCCGGGTGACCACCTCCACATCGGCATACAATTCATCCGCCGCCCTGGCCGAACGGGTGGCGGTAACAACAGTTTCTCCGAGATCTGTGCAGGTTTCAGTGTTCTCTTTTGCAGCATTTGCCGGCTGGGCCATACTCAGAAACAACCAGAGTAAACTCAGCATCAATAATCGGTTTTGAAAATTTTGTTTCATCATCTTTTTCATTCCAGTTCCGCTGATCACGTGGGTCCGGAATAAAAAAATCCCGAACCTATTAAAAAAATAGATCCGGGATGTCCCGATTTTATCCGCTGATCCGATTGGACGCGCCCTGCCACGGGTATACGTCCACTCATAAAGGTCATGGCAGGTCTTCTGACTTCCGGCTCATCCTTTTTACCTCGCCTTCCCATTCATTACAAACAGTGGCATCTTGAGGCAATTGTCCCCGGTTACAGCGGCGGGCCCGTCTCCGAATTTCACGGAGTTCCCTTTTAGGCTTTATTCAGCACCATTACCCGTAAATTAAATTACGATTACTCCTATAGTCAAAAAGCCACTTAAGTGTCAAGAGCGATTTCTCAAAAAGAATGCTGGATTCTTATTTGTGTGTATGTTTTTTGCAATTCTTGTAAATGGTAACCTGTTTTTGCCTTTGTTGGACGACGCTGATGAAAAGCGGATCTTCAGGCCATTTCTTTTCGTTTGTTGGTTATAATGTTATCTTGGCTATAAAGTTAGACATAACCTTCAAAACACTCGCTTGTGCCTCTATGTGTGGGGCATGCCCACAATTTTCGATCATCTCCGACTGGGCAAAACCGGAAGTTTTAGAGACAATGGATTTGACTTGATCTGCGGAGCCATATTGATCATTCATTCCTTGGAGTGCCAACAGTGGCGCCTCAATGCTTGGCAAAAGGTATTCAATGTTCCAGTATTTGAACCAGCCGGAAAGCCATGTGGCGGACCATGCTTTGAAAATTGTTTCTGTTTTGTCTCCGTGATATTTTATCAGTCCTTTCAGCTGTCCTTTCTCCCATGCCTCATCAGCCATCCTGATGCCGGCGATGGTTTTCGGCTCAACAAATACATGTGCTGCCTCCGTGATGATGCCTTTTAGGAGTGAAGGTTGCTCCGCGCCATAGATTAAACTGATGCTTCCCCCATCCGAATGCCCAATTAATATGAAAGGTGCGCCGGGAATTATTGCTTTTAAAAGTTTTGGGAGTTCTCTTAACGCATATTCATGCATGTAATGCACAGTATGAGCACGGTTCAAAGGAGAAGATTTTCCGTAGCCCAAACGATCATAGATCAGTCCGGAACAACCAGTGGCTTTACATAATAGTTCTGGAAAATCTTTCCACATAATCTCGCATCCCAGGCCTTCGTGCAGGAATACAAGATAGGGTTTGTCCCGGCCCCTGTGGATTAGTCTATAGCTGAGCGTGTGACTCTCATTCATTTTTAGCTTTGGCATGGATATCTCCTTGTGAGGTATTATGGTTCTGCCAAACGAATACTTCCGTGCAAAAATCTGAATATAAGGGAATTAAACCTTGTTAAGCAAGGGCTGTTTGATGTAAACGATTGATATCTCATAAAGGCGGAGCACCGAATAATCGGCTGTATTCACGCCTGAACTGCGAGGGGCTTTTGTAACCAACTTCGAATGTTTCGGTCAGTGCATCCAGGTTTTTTGTGAGCATCAACCTTCTGGCCTCGTTCAAACGCAATCGTTTTTGAAATTGCAGGAGGGCATTGAGGTCAACCCTTTTTACAGGATAAACTGACAGCGGCAAGCCGGGATTAAAATATTTGACATAATTCATTAGGTTGTGTGTGCAACCAAATATAATGTTTGATTATGATCACAATAAATCTTTGGCACATTTAAGCGGATTGGTCAATGGGCTGTTAAGCAATACGCTTGCAGCACGATTCAAATTAGCGAATATAGACATGACCGCTGAACAATGGGGCGCCATTCTTGTTTTATTGAATGCGGGAATGCAGCGGCCTGCCAGTCCGTCCTGCTACACATCATATCAAACCTGAATAATGGGGTTTAACAGGCAGGTATAAAAAAATGACCTGATAGTTGTATGCACAACATAAAGGAGGCAAAATGAATTTTAAATCAATGCTTGAAGATACAAAAGTATTTCTGGATCATTTGGGTTTGGACGAAGAACCTTTTGGTGTATATTACGATGACATCAAACCAGAAAAATCCTTTGGCCCTAAATCTGGAGTCCCCATCTCGCGTGAACTGGAAGATCAGGGGAAGGTGGATATGCAGGCCGTTTTTAAGACTTTTTCCTGCGTTATCGGTAATATCTGGCTGGCCAGAAAAAAACACTGCGCCGCCTATATATCCTCAGAAAATTACGGATGCCCCGGAGGTGTTTTTTACTGCTCCATGATGAAACCCAACCTCAGATTCATTGAGCATTATGTGACCACAGGGTTTGAAGGGACACCCATTCATGGAGAACGATACCTGCCTTCTCCCGAATCGATGAGGAAATTTCTTGACAAGGTGAATCCCCGCAACGCACCGGCAAAATATTGTATTTTCAAGCCATTATCTTTATTTGTGGACGATGAAAAACCGGAGTTTATCATTTTTTTTGCCCGGCCAGAAGTGCTGACCGGCCTTTTCACCCATACGACGTTTACCACGGGAGAGGTGGACAGTGTGATGTCCCCGTTTGGTGCAGGGTGCACCAATATTCTGTCTTGGCCGCTTCACTATCAAGAACAGGGAATGGAAAAAGCCGTACTCGGTGGTTTCGATCCTTCGGCAAGAAAATATTTAAAAACGGATGAGTTGACCTTCACGGTTCCCTTATCCCTGTATCAAAAAATGCTTAAGGCCATACCAGAATCCATGTTCAATGTCGGCAATGAGTGGGCAATCGTTCGTAAAAAGGTACGCCGTAGTGCAAAGGCCTGGGGAGAGGAGGATTAATTAGGCATTTGTTTGATTTTTATCTGTGAATTTCGCGTTATTTCGGCAAAAGAAGGCATCCTTCACATCCCCATAAAAATAGTTTACACTTTTTGGGGAGAAACACCTGAAAAATAAACTTGGACTCCAGAAAGTGTAAAGTCGCCGTGAAAGATGCCTATTTTTTATTCCCATCATCTGCGATCATGTACAAAGTGTACACTCTAAAAAGAGGAGAAAGCAAAATGACAAAATCAATCATTGTGGGGATTACCGGTGCCAGCGGCGTTATTTACGATATTCCCCTGCCCAAGGCTCTGTAGAACCTGGGAAGGAATTGGATTGTTTGGCTATTGAATACCAGTTGTTTGACTGGTGGACTGGCCTATAAAGGATCGACTGGAAGGGATCAGTTTTTCCCAGAGGTAGAGAAATAACCCCAAGGTGAAAAGCAACATGCCGATAAAATAATAATATTTCCCCGGATCATTTTTGATAATTACATGGATAAACTGTTTCCGATTCATCCCCCCGTCTGTTTTGGGGGCAAAATCCTTTAAATGAATGGAGATGGGAGAAAGATAGATGGGCTGGTTAAAATCAAGCAGGGCGGTTTTTTCTGTGTGACCATTTTTAATTGTCACCACTGCCTTGATATCAATGGCTCTTTTTTCCATGTGGGCGATGCGTTTTCCCTTATAATAGTATATGGAAAGCGTTTGCAGTGTAATGGTGCAGGCAGGGGAATCAATGGAGATGGATTTTCCCGGCAGTAGAATTTTGCCCATATGGGTTCCGGTGCATAGATAACTGATGAGATACCCCGAAAACATGATCAGCATGCTATAATGCATGATGTGAGGGGAGAGCCGCAATAAAAATCGAAATCTTGTCGGAAATGCATTGCGTTTTTTGATTAAGATGACCATGCGGTGGGTGGTGCATACAAAGGTGTTGATGGACAGGCATGAAAGCAGACCCACCAGAATGAAAAGCCAGGCGGTGTATTTTAGATAATATCTGCCGTAGGAACCGGCCCATTGGTAAAAACCTATGTCGTTGATGGGAGTAAAGAGTTCAGGATGATGTTTAAGTGGGGAATATCCGGCAAACAGGTCCACCATCATTAAAGCGATGATGACCAGGGTAAGGTTAATATGGCCCCAGAAATGCCAAATGCGGTGGTGTATTTTCAAAAGAATCCTCCCGGTAATCTAAATATGCCAAGTTCCGGCAGGCAGGTGGTGAAAAAAGTGCCAAATGCTCCTGCCAGAGCCAGGATGGCCCTGGGCCTGGGTCCATGCAATTGGGTTAGGTGAAGGTGAAGAAACAGGATATAATAGAGCCACATCGCCATGGTGCTTGTCAAAATGGGATCATCCCATATCACGGGGGAACCCCATCCCAGATAAGACCATATGGCACCGGAAAAAATGGACAATGTCCAGAAAAAAAATCCCCACATGGCAATGTGGATCATTTTTTTTGTGTCGGTTGAATCTTTTTGTCCGGTTAAGATCAAGAATGCAGTGACACCGGTCATTAAAAACAGGGCTTTTCCCATTACACCAAAGAGAAAGAAAAGATGCGAAAACGGCGTTTTAAACTGTAAAAATGGAAGATAGTAGTCATTGGGAAATAATAATGCCGTTGCCGCCAGACAGGATACCAATAATGGTTGAACCAGGTGGCCTTTCCGGGATAAAAGAGGGCGGATGTATAACAGGCCAACAATGCAGGGAATGAAATAGGAACCCTGGTAAAGGGGAAGCAGCGGGAAGGAAATGTAGTATCGTATTACCAGGGAGAGGGCATTACACAGACACCCCATGATCAAAAAGAGGACAGCACCGGTCTTGTAACGGCAGCTGATGAAAAACAGGCTGACGAAGTAACACATGGTTGCTGCCAGAAAACAGTCCTTAATTAATTCAGACATGATGATGTGCTCATGGCTCCCATTAATACAAAAAATCCACGAATATCAATCCGTGGATTTCCCTTTTTTATCCATGGAACCCATGGGGATAGCAGCACTCCCATGCGGCATTTCCCTGAAACAGTTTCATTGACCCCTTAAGATCCAATGATTGCCGATTAAAAATTTCATAATCCCTGTGTCATGCAATGGAGACTATCCATGGGATGAAGCCCATGAATTTAACGGCATATCGCAAAAACTGTTTTTTTTGTTTGCCAGGCAGGTCTTCTGACTTTCGGATCATTCTACTGACTGCGCCTTCCCGGAAGTATTTTCCAGTGACATATTGCAGCGTTCGTCCTCGATTACAGCGGCGGGCCCGTTTCCGAATTTCACGGAATTCCCTTTTGAGTAAAACACCTGAAAACTAATGCTTTGTCTACAAACCAATAACAAAAAAGTCAAGGATAAAAAAACTTTTCCGGAGCTGCTTCAAGGTCCGAGGGGAAACAATTTATGATATGTTTTATTGTTTTGAAGGGTGTGGGTACTTAACAATAAATATATTGACTAATTTAAAAAATAGTGATTAAGGTTACTCCCGAAATCGTCTGGGTGCTTTTGCAAGCATAGGAAATTCAATGATTACCCTGCCATGGAGGGTAAATATTCGGTCCGCGCCCCATCGTTATCTGTTTTGGTCTGCTAACATAGACTTAGTATGTTACGCAACTTTCAACAGGTGAATATGAGGCTCGACCCAAACATTTACATGACTAAGCCGAATATTTACCATGGATGCATGGTGTTTTTATCTGGATTTTTGAACAGGAAACCCCGTTAAAATCGGGGACGGGCCCGCCGCTGTAATCCTTCTTTCCCATGGCGTTGACAGGGAAAAGCGTTTTTGGCATGGAGTGCCACTGCCCAAGGTTTTATGCGTTTTTTTTGATGTGTCTGAAATTATTTCAGGTATGAAAACGAATAAAACATCGGGTGGGAAGGCTGCTGAAGCGTAAGGAAAGTCAGAAGACCTGCCCAGACAAATGACGCTATTTCTCGTGGACAAAGAAATGGCGCAATAATCCCGCCGGATAAAAATGGGAAATCCCGGATTGTTGTTACGATTTGGGGGTTTGCCTGTTTTCGTGGTTTTTCTCACTTCCCCATATATGATTGAATGCCTGGCAATAGTGTTGTTGTTTTTTTTGATCCGCCACCATCAATCTCCGTAAATTTTACTTATTGTCCTTATAATTCTTTTAATAATTCTTTTAATTTTTTGTGAAGGGCGGGGAGGTGACATGGTGGGGAAATATCTTTGTGTGGTGGTTACTGTGGTAATGGTGTTGTTTTTTTATCAATTTGTGCCTGTTTCTATTGCATTGGATAGCACTGATGCCATTATCATTACGGCCCGGGACATTGAAGCCATGAACGTGAACACCATGTCCGATATATTAAACAGAGTGCCGGGTGTCAGGGCAGGGGATTCATCCGTTTCCATACATGGATCATCCAAGGTGAAGGTCTATGTAAATGGGAAACCACTTAACGATCCCACAGCCACCCACGGCGGTGTTTGCTGGGATATGGTGGTGCTGGATCACATTGAAAAAATTGAAATTTATAAAGGCAAGGGCGGTGTGTCCCACGGAAGTGATGCTGCAGGCGGCGTGATTCTCATTTCCACACGCAAGATCGCTAAATTTAAAGGGGCCGTTAAGACCCATGCGGGCAACAAAGGAGCATTTAACGCCAAAACAAACGCGACCAGCATTCTTGGACAACTGGGCATGGGGATCTCGGCGGAGTATAACACCAATGACGGATATAAGACGAATAATGATAAAGAGACCCATAGACTGGGGGGGCGACTTGAGTATTCCCCCCGGGAAGACATGGGCTTTATTGTTACCGCCGACTACATGAACGATGAACGCGGTTTGAGCGGATTACCCGACTTTCCCACTCCTTTTTCCCGCAAGGAGACGGATATTGCTATTTTTTCTCTATTTTCTTCATTTAAGTCCTTGACCGGAAAAACCTATCTCAGCCAGGGAGAGAAGCATAATACCGATATCAGCAAAAACTTGGATAAGACCATTGAAGTAAGAAAACTGGGCCAGGATATTAATTACGCCTTTCAATTAAATGAACAAAACAGCTTGAATTTTGGGGGTGCGTGTGAGCTGGGAACGGCAGTGGGATCAGATTTTTCCAGGAAACGTGAGTCCTCTTTTTCAGCGTTTTCCACCTGGTCCAGGGGGCTTGAATTTCTGCCGATGACCCTTTCAATGGGGCTTCGCGGCAGTTATAACTCGGAGTTTGATAATGCAGTAAATCCAGAAATAAAACTGATTTATAAAAAAGACAGGTATCAAATTTCTGCATCCTATGGCCGGGTTAATAATACCCCTTCCTTTTATCATAGATACAATGAAACCTCCTCGACCATCCCCAACCCTGATTTGACCATGGAAACTGCAAATAATTATGAGTTGGGATTCTCCATGGAAATGTCTCCATCATTTTCTTCTCATTTGACTTTGTTTTATAATCAACTAAAAGATAAAATTAGCTATGTTCGTGATGACGCAGGGATTGGACAATATCAGAATGTGGGGGAGGCGACCTACAAAGGGGTGGATTTTGGGATAAATTGTAATTCCTGGAAATGGCTGGGCATCAACGCATCATACACCTATCTTGAAGCAAAAGATGAAAATACAGGCTTGTGGCTCACAGCCAAGCCTGCCCATCGGGTTGATGTGAATTTTAATGTGACACCTATTGAAAAATTGTTTTTCAATTTGAATGTGCTTTACGCATCAAAGTGCTACACTAATAAAGCCAATACAAAAAGTGCTCCGCAATATCTCATTGCAAACATACGTGGAGAATATTTTTTTAAAAAATTCAGTCTTTTTTCCGAAATTGAAAATATTGCGGATACCACCTATTATTACGTGGATGGATTGCTGGCACCTCCCCTTTTGTGGATTGTGGGGCTGGAATATAAATTTTAATCAAGGTGCCTGCCCTCCTGTCATGCGCATATTCGACCGGATAATGTCGCTCTCGGAGAATTTAAGTCTTTTTGGGCTTGGTTCTAAGTTGGCCCACTTTGGCCAGCACCCATCAGATAATAGCCGTTGAGTATTTTGGATTTTATCATAATATCTATTTGCTAACTGTTTGGTGCATATCCAGTGGGCGAAGTTAGGACCAAGCCCTTCTTTTTTTGTCTTCTGTTAAAATTAATGATACAAAGAGTATTACTTATGGGTATACGTGCCGGGTAGAGATATCCCTCAATTGAGTCAGATCTGAGTTTTGTTAACCGCTTCGAACAGGAATTGCAATGACCACCAATCCGCTGCATTATTTGATGAATCCGTCTTCCATTGCCACCTTTGGCGCAAGCAATAATTTTATGAAAATGGGCACCATGCAGGCCTTGAGCATGATCAAGGATGGCTATAAGGGAAAGATCTTTCCCGTACACCCAGAGGAAAAACAGGTTTTAGGGAGAAAGGCGTATGCCAGTGTGGCAGACTTGCCTGAAACCCCGGATCTGGCTTTTCTGGTGGTTCCCGCAAGCCAGGTTATTCCCATTCTGAAGGCCTTAGGACAGAAGGGCACAAAGAGTGCCATCATCGTTACTGCAGGATTCGGTGAAACCGGCAGGGATGGCCAGAAGCTTCAGGACAGGCTCAACGAAATATGTGAGCAGTACGGCATCCGGTTTCTGGGTCCCAATTGCATGGGCATCATCAACAGCGATATTTCACTGAACACCACCATTGCCCCCTATCCCCGTGCCAAAGGTGCATTGGGATTGGCCTCCCAGAGCGGTACCTACGTGTCCCAGACCATCTCATATCTGGGAAAGCGGGGTATCAGATTCAGCAAGGCCGTCAGTGTGGGGAACAGCGCCAGCATTGATATCATCGACGTCCTCGAATACCTGGGGCAGGACGAGCAGACCCGGGCCATTGCACTTTACATCGAGAGCGTCAAAGACGTCAGGCGGTTTGTTGAGGTGGCCCGCAGGATTACTCCCCATAAGCCCGTGGTGGCCCAGTATGTGGGTGGCTCCGGTGCCGGGGCACGTTCGGCACTTAGCCATACGGGTTCCATGGCAGCACCTGATCATCTTTACGAGGGAATGTTCCGGCAGGCAGGGGTTATCCGGGTTCACTCCATTGAGGCGCTTTACGGATATGGAAATATGCTCGCCCTTCAGCCAGGGCTTGAGGGGCCACGTATCGGTATTTTGACCAATTCGGGTGGGCCCGGCTCGGCCATGGCCAATGAACTGGAAAAGGCGGGTCTATCCGTTCCCCAATTTTCACAGGAGCTTCAATCCAGGATCCGGCCCCTGATATACGGCCATGCTCCCTGCAATAATCCCGTGGATATGACCTTTCATCTGGATATTGATATTTTAACCCATGAGATTCCCTCCATAATTTTTGAAAGCGGAGAGGTGGATGGCCTTGTTATCCACGGTGCCATACGCAAAGGTTACCTGGCGGAAATATATGAACATGTGAAAGAGCATTTTGACAACGCCCCTGTTGAAGAAACCTTTTTAAAGGAATCTCCCCCCATTTCGCAGAAGACCCTTACCCTGGTGGCCGACCATGGGAAACCTGTGGGCCTTTCCAGTTTTTATGACCGGGATGATGATTATACAGCTGCTTATCAGGATCATGGGGTGCCTGTGTTCGACTCGCCGGAAAAGACTGCCGGTGCCATGGTGGTCCTTTACAAGCATTTTAAGGTGAGACAGCGTCTCCCCTGGCATCCTCCGACGATTCCCGTTCCATCTGCCGGAGCCTGTGAGCTGATCCAGCGCTGTCTTTCCGGAGGGCAGGGAAATCTGGACGAATATGATTCCAAACAGTTCCTGAAATCCTGGGGCCTGTCCGTGAATGAGGAGGTCCTGGTGCAGACCAGAGACGAGGCTGTGGCCGCCGCAAAAAGCATGGATTTTCCCTTGGTATTAAAAGCCTGTGCCCCTGAAATTCTCCATAAAAGCGGCAAGGGTCTTGTGGTGTTGAATGTTAATTCAACGGATGAAGTTGCCCAGGCCTATGATCGTATACAGGCGGCCCGGATGCAGGCGGTTGAGACATCGGAGACCGGAATGCAGGAAGTGATTGGGGACCAGGAGATCGGAGAACAGAAGGATGGGCGACAAAAGGTCCGGAGCAGTGACGTGTCTGTACTGGTCAGTCGGATGGTCAGGGGAGATCGGGAGTTTGTGGCCGGTATTGTGGATTGCAAGGACTTTGGTCCTTCGATTATGTTCGGACTTGGGGGGATTTTTACCGAAGCTTTGAACGATGCGGTATTCAGGCCTGCCCCGGTGAGTGTTGCAGATGCAGAAGAAATGATCCGGGAGATTCGGGCGGAAAAACTGCTCGGCCCTGTCAGGGGAATGCCGGCCGTGGATACTCAATCCCTGGCCAAAATGCTCTCCCGGTTGAGTTTGATTCCCCTGGCCCATCCTGAAATCCGGGAAATAGACATCAATCCCCTTATTGTGGAAGGGGCAGCACCGGTTGCCGTGGATGCCTTGGTGGTGTTAAGTAAGGCATCCATCATATGATCTTAAAAGTAGGTTACACTTTTTTGAAAGTTTATCCCCCAAATGGGGATATGGCTCTGTAAAGTGTAAAGCAGAAATGAAGCAAGCCGAAAGTATTTATTTAACCTTTGCAGTATCTATGAACACCAGAGGAAGTATTCTATGAAACGATCAGAGATGTACTATGCAGAGCCGATTTATCGACCACCCAGTGAACATTCCTCACTTCTTATACAGGCAACCGTAGGCTGTTCGGCTGCAGCAGCTGGAAAATGCCACTTCTGTAATTCAAATATTTTTAAGAAAATGTATCCTGAGAAGCGGTTCAGAATACGTCCGACAGATGAGATTCTGGAGGATATCACCATAGCCGGCAACCTATATGGTCCTCGGGTGGAGAAGATATTTTTTCTTGATTCCAATGCCATGATTATGAAGACTCAAGAACTATTGACGATTACCCGGAAATGCTATGCGCTTTTTCCCATGCTGAAGCAGGTCGCCTGTTATAGTTGCGCTGGCGATATTTTAAGAAAAAGTCCCCGGGAATTAATTGAGTTGCGGGAGGCGGGTCTCAACTTGGTCTATATTGGCCTTGAAAGCGGAGATCAGAAAATTTTGGACCTTATTAATAAAGGAACAACCGTTGTAAAACAGATAGACGCCGTGCTCAAGGCCAAGCAAGCGGGGTTGCGTACCTCTGTTTCTGTTATTTTAGGCCTTGGAGGGCAAGCCTTTTCAGAACAGCATGCCATAAAAACGGGTGAGGCGGTTACCGCTATGAACCCTGACTATCTGGCCGCGTTGACTCTTATGATCGATCCGGGCACTGTTCTTGACGAAATGGTCAAGAAAAAGACATTTAAACCTATAACAGATCCTCTTGTTTTTTTAAAAGAGCTGCAGCTTATTATTTTAAATACGAATGCGCCCGGACCGGTGGTATTTCGATCCAACCATGTCTCAAATTATCTTCAACTACGTGGTAATCTTCCTGCGGATAAAGTGCAAATGCTCAACTATATTCAAGACACCATGGCGCATCCGGAAAGACTCAGTTCAAGACCATATAGGTGATGCTCACCCATGGACTACTGCATCGTCAAAGCCAACACAAACATTTAGATTCTTATTTCTGATTTTCGTGTTGTTTTGGCAAAAGAATCAGAAAGCCTCATTGGTTCCGGCTTGTCCAGGTTAGGGTTCGGTATTCTGAACAGCCAAGGTATCACTGCAGGTTTCACAGACTGTAACCCTAAACGTAAGTGATGACAAATTTGTGTCAATAATGTTCCTTGATGTGTAGCGTTACAATTTCATGATGGGAACTACAATAAGGTTTTATGACTGGCAGGCACGGCGTGAATAATATGAACACAATGAGCAAAGCTGTAAAAAAATAGCCCTACTTGGCAAGACGGGCCAGTAAGGCTATTTTTAATTTTTGGGTGGTTAAATACCGGATAAAAAACAATCATGTTCTATATAACTGCCACGGGCAGACCTCATTCTGATCTCGGTTTGCCCACAACTAAGCATGAAAGAGTGTTAGGCTTATCTACTCTCTCTTATA